>JANQQH010000200.1 GCA_028285025.1 Hyphomicrobiaceae bacterium
AGGCGAGAAATACTTGTGAGAAAAACACACTAGTGTGTGGCGGGAGTGACGGGACTCGAACCCGCGGCCTCTGGCGTGACAGGCCAGCGCTCTAACCAACTGAGCTACACCCCCAAATGCGCCGTCTGTCAAGCGGCGAAAGGTCGACCGTTCATATGTGATTGGTCTGATAAGAAGAGCCGTTTGTAACTGCCCTTGTTTTGTTCGTCAAGCACTTTTGCAAGACAAATTTTGATTATTCATTGTTTTTGGTTTTGTTTTCAAATGTTTGGCTTTTTTTCGCTACCAATCAATACCTGAAAACCTTTAAATAGCATTGCCTTTTAACCTGGCAGAGGCTTTCTCGCGCCCAATAAGCGGCAACAGGTTCTTTAGCTCCGGCCCGTGCGGTTGGCCCGTCAACGCCAAGCGAAGCGGGTGAAATAAGGCTTTGCCCTTGGCTCCTGTGTTTTCCTTTACTGCAGACGTCCAGGCACCCCAGCTAGAAGTGTCCCAGTCCCCATCCGGCAGCAAACTTTCAGCCTCTTCACAAAAGCCAGCATCCTCAATCACCGGCTCAATCGGCCCATTGACCACCTGCCACCAAGTTTTCACATCTTCAAACGTCTCTATATTGCCCTTAACCGCATCCCAAAACGTCTCACCACCAAATATGCCAATAGCTTCCAATCGCTCAAAGACCGCCTCAAAAGGCGTTTCATGTAATAGCTTTGCATTTAGCAGAGCCAGCTCGGCCTCATCAAAGCGGGCCGGCGCGCGGCTTAATTTTTGAAAGGTAAACTCATCTGAAATGGATTGCGTTGACAAATGCGGGCGAATGTCATTGGAAGACCCAATGGTGGCCGCATGGCTCATCACCGCCATGGCTTCCATGCCATTATCTCGAAACGATGAGATCGACAAACTGCCAAGCCGTTTGGAAAGCCCTTCCCCATCCTTGCCAACAATCAGATTATGATGCGCAAAGATTGGCGCTTTGGCGCCCAGCGCTACAAAGATTTGAATTTGCGCGCCAGTATTTGCCACATGATCTTCACCGCGAATGATGTGGGTGATTTTAAACTCAATATCATCAATCACACTTGGCAAGGTATAAAGATAAGTCCCGTCTTCACGCACCAAAATCGGATCTGACAACGAGGTCGCTTCTATTGATTGCTCCCCGCGCACAAGGTCAGTCCAGCTCACTGTGCGCGCGTCTAATTTAAAGCGCCAATGAGGTTTGCGACCCTCTGCTTCCAACTCAGCTTTTTGTTGATCCGTCAGCTCTAACGCAGCACGATCATAAACAGGCGGCAACCCCCGCGCCATTTGCCGTTTGCGCTTGCGATCAAGCTCAGAAGTACTTTCATAACAAGGATACAACCGCCCTTGCGCTTTCAGCTCTTCAACCACAGCATCATATTTGTCAAACCGGGCAAATTGGCGCGCTTCAAAATCCCAATTAAGGCCTAACCAGGTCAGATCTTCCTTGATACCCTCAACATAAGACTCTTTAGAGCGCTCAAGATCAGTATCATCAATACGCAGCATAAATTGGCCACCTTGATTGCGCGCAAACAACCAATTGATAATGGCTGGACGCAAATTACCAATATGCAAATTCCCTGTTGGACTGGGCGCAAACCGCGTAATAACTGTCATCTTTTTTATCTCTACCTGGTCTGTGCCTTAAATTCCATGGTTAGACTTTGGCATTTTAGAATAGCTTGTCAAGGGTCCCCGCCATGCGGCTACCGCCCTTGACAAGCTATTCTAAAATGCAAAAATCTTACCATGGAAT
>JANQQH010000214.1 GCA_028285025.1 Hyphomicrobiaceae bacterium
TGCCTCTGGTGGTATTCATGCTGGCCAAATGCACCAACTGATTGATCACCTTGGTGAGGATGTTGTGTTACAGTTTGGTGGTGGTACAATTGGTCATCCTGATGGGATTGCCGCTGGTGCAGTTGCCAACCGTGTCGCACTTGAAGTGATGATCCAGGCGCGAAATGAAGGTCGTGATTATGTTAATGAAGGGCCAGAGATTCTCAATGAAGCTGCAAAATGGTGTTCACCATTGAAAGCTGCTTTGAGCACTTGGAAAGACGTTACATTTGACTATGCGTCAACAGATACATCTGACTTTGCCCCAACAGCAACACCAAGTAATTAATCTTTACCTCGACAAGGAGACAAATCTTATGGCTATGACTAATCCTGCAAAACGGGTTACTCAGGGACAATTTTCTTTCCTGCCTGACCTGACCGATGAGCAAATTACCGCTCAAATTAAATATGCTCTGCAAAATGATTGGGCTGTGAATGTGGAATATACTGATGATCCACACCCACGCAACACATACTGGGAAATGTACGGTATGCCTATGTTTGACTTGAAAGATCCTGCGGGGATCTTGATGGAAATTAATGAGTGCCGCAAAACATTTCCTGAGATGTATATTCGCGTGACTGCCTTTGATAATGCACATGGGTGGGAAGCGCCGCGGATGTCATTTATTGTGAACCGTCCTTCTCGTGAGCCTGGCTTTAGATTGCATCGTCAATCACGTAATGGGCGCAATATCGGTTACTCAATTGATGCTTATGCTGCTGATAAACCTGAGGGGGAGCGCTCATAAAGGTTTTGTTTATAAAAATTGGTGGCAGGAATTATGCTGTCGGCAAAAAAACCACTGAAATTCAATCCTTTTGCCCAAAGATAACGACATGAGTGATACTGAGACATCTGAAAATGCGCTTTCACAAGATTTAGAAATTCTTCCTGATGACGCAGCGGTTGACTTGCAAGCCGAGTTTGAAAAGTCGCAAGTGCAAGAAGTTTTGGATAAGCTTGATAATGAGTTGGTTGGACTTGTGCCGGTTAAGACCCGCATTAAAGAAATTGCTGCGCTTTTATTGGTTGATCGGTTGCGCTGCCGTTTTAGTTTATCTTCTGAGACCCCCACATTGCATATGAATTTTACTGGTAATCCTGGCACAGGTAAGACGACGGTTGCATTGCGGATGGCTGAAATTTTGCACAGGCTTGGCTATGTGCGTGAAGGGCATTTGGTTTCTGTGACCCGGGATGATTTGGTCGGCCAATATATTGGACATACTGCGCCAAAAACCAAAGCTGTGATTAAGAAGGCCATGGGCGGGGTGCTGTTTATTGACGAGGCTTACTATCTTTATAAGCCTGAAAATGAGCGCGACTATGGTGGGGAGTCTATCGAGATTTTATTGCAAGTGATGGAAAATCATCGTGATGATTTGGTGGTTATCTTGGCGGGTTATAAAGACAAGATGGATAAGTTTTTTGAAAGTAACCCTGGCATGCGTTCTCGGATTGCGCATCATCTGGACTTTCCTGATTATAGTGCAGATGAGCTTGAGCAGATTGCTGATTTGATGCTTGCCGACCAAAGCTATAAATTGAGTGATTGTGCTCGGCGGGCATTGAGTGAGTATATTCCAATTAGGACGGGGCTTCCACACTTTGCGAATGCACGTTCTATTCGTAACGCTCTTGACCGTGCACGGCTTCGTCAGGCAAACCGGCTTTTTGCGTCTGGTAATAAACAATTGAAGAAAGAAGACCTGATTACCTTGACTGAAGAAGATTTTCGTGCAAGCCGGGTTTTTCTTGATGGTAAGCTTGATGGTGACCTTGCTGATGGCACTATGAATGAAATAAAAATTGATAATAGTTGATTAGTTTTTAAAACGAGAAAAACGTACATGACAGATAATGATATCATAATTGCTCCTTCTATCCTTTCTGCTGATTTTGCCCGGCTTGGCCAAGAGGTTAAGGCTATTGATGAGGCAGGGTGTGATTGGGTGCATGTGGATGTGATGGATGGTCACTTTGTGCCCAACCTTACCTTTGGGCCATGTGTTGTTGAGGCTATTCGTCCCTTTACGAAAAAAGTTATGGATGTGCATTTGATGATTGCCCCTGCTGATCCTTATTTGGAAGCTTTTGCCAAAGCGGGTTCTGACATTATCACCGTGCATGCGGAAGCTGGGCCTCATCTTGACCGCTCATTGCAGTTTATTCGTTCTCTGGGCAAAAAGGCAGGTGTTTCGCTTAACCCTTCGACACCTGAAAGTGTCATAGAGTATGTGCTTGATAAGGTTGATTTGATTTTGGTGATGACAGTGAACCCTGGTTTTGGCGGGCAAAGTTTCATTGAAACTCAGTGCCAAAAAATTCGTAATATAGCCAAGATGATAGGCAATCGTCCTATTCACTTGGAAGTTGATGGCGGGGTTAATCCTGATACTGTTCATTTCGTGGCTGAAGCTGGTGCCAATGCTTTGGTTGCCGGCTCTGGTGTGTTTAAAGGCGGAAAATACCGAGAAAATATTGAAGCCATTCGTGCCGGTGCTTTGGCCGCTCGCGGTTAATTTTCCCAATCAGATATAATTTATAGGATTAGGTGAGATGCAAAAAGAGTGGCCCAAAGCGGTGATTATGGATTTGGATGGAACGCTTATTGACAGTGCACCTGATATTGGCAATGCGCTTAATAAAGCCTTGGTGGATGCTGGCATTGCCCCTTTTTCACTTGACGAAGTGCGCTTTATGATCGGCGGTGGGGTGCTAAAATTGGTTGAGCGTGCTTTTGAAGCACGTGCTTTGCCGTTAGATGATCGTTTGCAATCGGTAATTGATGGGGTCATGAATTATTACACCGCTGAGCCGGCTGTTGAGACGACTGTTTATGAAGGCGTTGAATTTGTTCTCAATACATTAAAAGAGCAAAGACTAAAAGTTGGCTTGTGTACGAATAAACCACAAAATATTACTGAGTTGGTGTTAGAGACTTTGGGATTGACCAAATATTTTGATGTCATTGTTGGTAGCACAGCCGATACGCCGCGCAAGCCAGATCCATTAACCATCAATATGTGCGTTAAAAAATTGGGCTTGAATGCAGATGACTGTTTGCTGGTTGGTGATAGTGTTGCCGATAAAGGGGCAGCTGAGCGGGCTGATATGACTGTGTTCTTGGTGGAATATGGCTATCACAAGAACCCTGTAGCTGAACTGGAGCCTGATGCGACCTTAGTCAAAATAACAGATTTGCTGACCCATTTGTTTCCCGCGTTAGAAACCTCGTAAAATTTAGGAACTTAATGATGGTGTTATAGGCGTTATTATTGAATTGCCCTTTGATATAAAAGAGCTGTTCGCAGAGATGCGTGCGGCCAATATGCCTCTTGCCATTACCATCACGACTAGTTTGTAGACTTGTT
This sequence comes from Hyphomicrobiaceae bacterium, assembly GCA_028285025.1. Taxonomy (GTDB): domain Bacteria; phylum Pseudomonadota; class Alphaproteobacteria; order Rhizobiales; family HXMU1428-3; genus HXMU1428-3. The sequence continues at coordinate 3,421 of JANQQH010000214.1, forward strand.
GAACGCGTTATTAAGGCCACATTAGGGGGAGAAGGGTTGTCTTGGTTTGCGTTGTATGTAATATGTCACTGAATTTCCAATAGAACAAGATCCTTAGATTTATGAACTTGGTTTTCATGATGAGAATTTGCTAACGGATTCTAGCCATGAGATTGGACATGTCCCACAAGGTTTGGCCTTTTCATTTGGCGCTGGTCTTACAACGATTATTACTGAAAGTGCCTATTCGGCGGCTAAAGATTTTGCCGGCGCACTAAAATGATTGGCATGGATCGCCCTGGGCTAATTTTGGCTGATGTGTAACACTGGTTTGAAATGGTCAATGTCTCATTTAAAGGTTTGTACCAACTGATAATGGCCAAAGCCCTTGATTTTTGATAGAAAAGACCGACAGATTCTACTAGTTGGTAGAGGGAGGCTTTTGTGTCCAATCACTGTATTAAAATCAGTCTTATTTTATGTTTATTTGTTTGGTGCGTGGTTTGTGCAGGCTTTGGCCAACAAGACAAAGCACTTGCAAACCAAAAAATTGAAGCTGCTCAGCTTTGCTTGGCTGGGTTGACGAGAGAATTTTCTTGGGATTTGGATAAAGGGGCTCAAAAACGATCTAATGGTACTTATTCTCATAGTAATGGGAATATTCATGTGTTTAGATCTCGCCTAGGGTCTGTGATGTGTAAGGTTGAGCGCAATAGAATCATTTGGGCCAATGCAAGTGGTCGGTGGCGTGATCGTTCTTTGGATACCTACATTAGCTACCAAATAGAGGGGCCTAAAGTTATTATTCACCGGCGCTTTTCAGACGGCACCGTAGACCAATTCAGCTATCAAAAATCGAACTTGCTGTATCATTTGCCAGTTAGCAAAACGTGTGTTCCTGCTCTGAAGTGACTGTTTGGCCCCTATTAAATAGCTTTTTTAAGGTCACTTTGTTTCACGATGGCGAGAGCTCAGAACAAGGCCCCTTGTTTGTAAAAGGAGATCGTGCTTTGGTAGGGATAAAACAATTTAAATAGATTGTTGGCTGCTTTATGGACGTTCATTTGCAAAAAAATTATAGGCTCTTTTTTACCATGTTTGGCGCTGTTAGCTTAGTGGTTGCAAATCCATTCACATTGTTAGCGCAAGACAGTAAACAGTCTTTGGTGAATTATGAAATTGTAGATGTGATCCAGTCCAAATCAATCCCTAAATCTTTAACAGGTAAGCGGGGTGACAAAAAGCGTGGTGAAGCGTTGATGATCCAGCGTTCAAAGGGCAATTGTTTGGCGTGTCATCAGGTCAGCTTATTTGAGGAAAAGGCGAAAACAGATCCCAATGCTTATGGTGATATGGGTGAGGTTGGGCCAACCCTGGATAAGGTTGCTAAGCGCTATAAGGAAGGCCAATTACGGTTATTGTTGGTGGATGCTAAGCAAGTGTTTCCAGAGACAATCATGCCTTCTTTTTACCGAGTAGAAAATTTGCATCGGGTTGGTAAAAAATTTAAAGATAAGCCAATTCTGGGCCCTCAAGAGATAGAAGATGTCTTAAGCTTTTTGCTGTCGTTGAAATAGGAACCAAAAAAATTGAGTCAGCGTCTTATAATTTGCGTTATGCTTTTGTGCCTTCCCAGTTTTACAGCTTTTGCTGGTGATGGGCGCGAAAAGTCTGTTGCTCCGCTTGATGGCGATAATCCCTTGTCTAATCTTTGGTCAGGTTTTTACTATGCTAAGCCTCAGACCAAGCAAATGCAGTTGGATGATTTTGAAAACCCTGGTTTGTTATATGTTGAAGAGGGTGCCGATATTTGGAACAGCCGTGCTGGTGAGGCGAAAAAATCATGTGCGTCGTGCCACGGCAAGGGAGATGTTTCCATGAAGGAAGCTGGTGCGCGCTATCCGGTATATTCTGCACGGTTGAAAAAGCTTGTTAATCTTGAACAACGGATTAATCTTTGCCGTACCGATTTTCAAAAAGCGTCTGCATTTAAATATGAATCGCGCGAATTGTTGTCTTTAACCGCTTTTGTGCGCCATCAATCCAAGGGGGTGCCGGTGCGGGTTAATATAAAAGGGGCGGCCAAACCATTTTTTGAAAAGGGCAAAGCTTTTTATTATCAAAGGCGTGGCCAGCTTGATATGGCGTGTAATCACTGTCATGAAGACAATTATGGCAAATATATTCGCTCTAATCTATTAAGCCAGGGCCAGGCCAATGGGTTTCCAACCTATCGTTTGAAATGGCAAGGGCTCGGCTCATTGCATCGCCGGTTTCGGGGGTGTAATAGCCAAGTGCGGGCAACGCCTTTTGCCTTTGGGGCAGATGAATATGTGAATTTGGAACTTTATTTGAATTGGCGTGGTTCTGGCCTTGAGGTGGAGACGCCGGCTGTTCGTAATTAAAACGCCTCGATTTTATCTATATGATCTTAATTAAAGTTGTTTTATTGGAGCTAAAATTTTGGCTGACATTTTGATATATTTCTTTGTGATGCTTGCTGGCTTGCTTAGTTTTCTGTCCCCTTGTGTGTTGCCGCTTGTTCCGCCTTATTTGTGTTATCTTGGCGGCGTCACCTTTGATGAATTGGCTCACTCAGAAGAGCGTATCAGCCGTGATGTTCATTGGCGCATCATTTTTGCTTCCTTAATGTTTGTGTTGGGTTTTACCACCATTTTTGTGGCGTTGGGCGCCAGTGCTTCTGCGCTGGGGGTTTTGTTGCATAGTCATAAAATTATTCTCACCCAAATTGCTGGGGCCGTCATCATTTTATTTGGCTTGCAATTTTTAGGGGTGTTTCAAATCGGCTTTTTGCAAAGAGACAGCCGGATGCAAACCAGTTCTTCAAGTGTGGGGATTATTGGCGCCTATGTTATGGGGCTGGCTTTTGCCTTTGGTTGGACCCCTTGTATAGGCCCGATCTTGGCGCCTGTGCTGTCCATTGCGGCCAATTGTACCCAAGATATGAGCCGGGGCATCATTTTGCTGCTGTTTTATTCCATTGGGCTGGGTATTCCGTTTATTTTGGCTGCGATTGGCATTAAATCTTTTTTGCGATTTTTGAAGCGGTTTCAAAAACATTTGGGGCTCATGGAAAAAATTGTTGGCCTGTTACTCATTTTTATTGGCTTCCTGTTTATTAATTCCACTCTTGATTGGTGGGGCAGTTGGATTTCTCTTAATGGCTTGTCGTCCTGGTTGTTGGAGAATTTTGAATGGATGCAATCAGTTGAACAATGGTTTGTGCCAGATGATTTGGCAGATGAGATTTTAAAGAAAAATGCCTGCTGATCATGAACATAAGAAATCACCAATTGTGCTCACCATTGCTGGTTCAGACAGTTCTGGAGGGGCTGGCATTCAGGCGGATTTGAAAACATTTGCCGCTTTTGATTGTTTTGGCATGTCTGTACTCACCGCCATTACCGCGCAAAACAGCCAAGGCATTGATTTGGTGCATGTGTTGCCTAAAGAGGTGGTGCGCGCGCAATTGAAAGCGATCTTAGATGATTATCCGATAGCGGCGATAAAAATCGGCATGGTTGGCACAAAGGAGATTGCTGAGCTTTTAGCGCAGCAATTGGGCCCGTTAAAAAATGTGCCTCTTATTGTTGATACGCCGCTTGTTTCCACCACACAAGGTGCTTTGGCGCAAGAGGGTGTGGTTGAAGCTTTGTTGGCGCATTTGTTTCCTCTTGCCTGGTTGGTCACTCCAAACCTTGATGAAGCCGGGGTCTTTTTAAACAAAGGGGTGGAACGCTCAGTTGAAGAAATGACTGAGCAAGCCATAGAGCTTAAACAGTTTGGCTCACGTGCGGTATTGTTAAAAGGGGGGCATTTACAAGGTTTTGAAGACGATCTTGGGGCAAGGGATGTTTTTTATGATGGGACGGTGCTAGAAACATTGACAGCACCTTGGGTAAATGTGTCGCATACGCATGGCACAGGCTGTGTGTTAGCGTCTGCCATCGCTGCACTGGTGGCAAAAAATGAAATGTTTGGGTGCAATAAACCATTTGTGAAGATGGTTAATGATGCCAAGAAATGGCTAGCTGAATGTTTGGCCCTTTCAAGCGATATGGGGCTTGGAAGCGGTTCTGGACCCGTTAGGATCTCTAAATTGCCTAAATTTACAGATTAATTAAGTGTATTGTAAAATTGAGATAAAAAAGGTTCATTAGCGTTTAATGAACGATATTTAACTTTACAGTCGGGTTCTTGTAAACCATAACTCTGGCAAATTCGTGCAATTATGGATTTTATGGTTAGAACTTAAAGGAGATGAGGCAGGCTTATTAATTGGCCCTCATATCTTTTGGCTAATGGTTAACACTTACCAGTTTTTGGTGAATTTTTTTGGATTGATCTCTTGGATTAAACCGTAAAGAGAGCAAAGACATTTGTTATGAATTTATTTGGATCGATAAAATCTTTAGGTTTTGGAATTGAGCGGGTTGGGCTGTTGCCTTTGCACAAGCCTTGGCTTGCTTTGCTGGCATTGATTGGGTTTTCTGCCTTTTGTGCCACAGGTATTTTAAAACTAGAGACAGATGATGCTTTGAGCGATTTGTTTCGCTCTAATTCTCCTATTTATCAAGACTACAAGGTGATGAGCGATCTGTTTCCCTCCAGCGAGCGCGATGTGCTTGTGGTGTTAGAGGGCAAAAAGCTGTTAAGCCCGGATGGGCTTGAGACAATCCGTAATGTTCACCAGGAACTTGAATTTGTCGACAGTGTTGATGGCGCCTTGTCTATTTTTTCCATGCGCGGCGAGCCAAATAAAGATGGTTATGCGCCGCCGATTATCCCGCATGACATTCCTGCATATAATGAAGGGTTTGATCTGGTTGAAAAGGGGATAAAAGAACACCCGTTGGTTTATGGTAAGATGTTGTCTGAACCAGATAAACAGGGCAAGCAAATTGCCCTTGTCGTGCTTTCCATTCGTCCTGATATTAAAGCCAGTAAAGACATGTCTCAGGCTATGGCTGATGTTCGGCTTGCTGCGCAAGAGGCTTTGGCTGGTAATAAAGATATTACCGTTGATGTGGCTGGCATTCCTGTGATGCGCCAGGAAATTAAGCAGGCGATTAAACGCGATCGTTTAATTTTTAACACCATTGGTTTTATTGTTGGTTTTGCCATTAGTTTGGCCTTTTTCCGTCGGCCTACATTGGTGTTTATCGCCTCTGTTTGCCCGGCTCTTTCTGTTTTGTGGTCACTGGGTTTGTTGGGGCATTTTGGGTTTCAGTTAAATACTTTTATCAATGTTATCCCTCCGCTGGTGATGGTGATTGCGTTGTCTGATGCCATGCATATGGTTTATTCCATCAGACGCAATATCGCTAAAGGGTTGGATCGCTTTGAGGCGACAAGGGAGGCAGTGCTTAATGTTGGGCCTGCGTGTGTGTTGACGTCTATAACGACGTCTTTGGCTTTGGTTAGTCTTGCTTATACTGACTCTGGCCTTATTCGCCAATTTGGTTTTGCGGCGGCGATTGCTACGTTAATGGCTTTTGTTTCAGTTATCTTAATTGTGCCAACTCTGACCGCATTGTTAATGCGTAATGAAGATAAATTCAGAGCCCAAGAGTACAAACATGCCAGGGCCTTAAACGTTCTTGAAAGTTTTTCAGGAAAAATCAGCCGTTGGATTACACCGCGCCATTTGGCTATGACGATCATTGGTATTTCAATGGCGGTGCTGTTTAGCATTATGCATAGCCAATTGCAGGCGCAATATCGCTTAACTGACCAAGTGCCAACAGGCAAAGAATCGATTGAAACAGCAGGGCGCATTGATAAATTTTTACAAGGGGCCACTCCTTTGCATATCTTAATTGAATGGCCTGGTGATAAGTCCATACGTAAAGACCCTGAGGTTCTTAATGCGATTGAAGAAGCGCACCGTATTATGGAAGAACAGGCCGGTGTTGCCAATGTTTGGTCTGTGGCGGCATTACGACGTTGGCTGCGTGAAAATCAGGGTAAGGAGAGTGCAACTCCGGCCTCTGTTGGTGATTATTTGGATAAAATGCCAGAGCACTTGCTCAACCGGTTTGTGAATGAGCCTAGAAATTCAGCGATCATTACCGGGCGTGTGCCAGATATTGATGCTAAGGATACTTTACCCATTTTAGATGGAATTGAATCTGAATTACTGAAAAAATTGCCGAAAGATCACGGCATGAATATTCGGGTTACTGGACTGTCTTCAGTGTCAGCAGTGCAAAGCTCTACAATGATTAATCAGCTAAATCAGGGGTTATTGGGCGCTGTGATTTTGGTCATTATATTAATTGGGTTTGCCTTTCGCTCAAAAGAGGTGGCATTGCTGTCTATTGTGCCTAATCTCTTGCCGATTGCCGCAGCTGGTGCGGGGCTTTATTTGCAAAACTTTGGGTTAGAATATGCCAGCGTTATTGGCTTGACGGTGGCCTTTGGATTGGCTGTTGATGATAGCATTCACTTTTTAAACCGTTTGCATTTAGAACGATCGCGAACGACCAGCCAAAAAGAAGCGGTTTATAAAACACTTACCCATATTGGGCCAGTGCTTATGCTGACAACCATGGTATTGGTGTGTGGTTTGGCGGTCACAATTTTAAGTGAATTGCCTTCTATGCGCCAATTTGGTAGTTTGGCAATGACAACGCTTATTGCTGCTTTATTGGCTGACTTATTGATTTTACCGGCAATTATCATTTCAACCTGCCGGGAAAAATTGGGACAAGATGCCAATTAAGGTTTAAGATTTTTGAATGGTTATACCCTTAAAGTTAAGGGAAAAGATACTATTTGGGGGCAAGGTGCCCCCTGATTTTTTGTGTATTATTGAGTTTGTTTAAAGGACCGCTTTTATGAGTAACTTGTTTTACAATTTTTGGAATGTAACCCGCAAAGGGGTGATTGCAAGCGTATTAGCTATGGCTGTTTCAATCACTTTTGTTGGTACAGCTTCGGCCAATCCGTTTAAAAAGGTTGCCGGCAGCTGGCGCAGCGCTGGGGCGACTGCCACCATAAAAGGTAATAAAGAGCGTATTAAATGCCGGGCGCGTTATAATGTTCCGGGGCGAAATGTGAAGCTGAATTTAAAATGCTCAGGTCCGGGTTATTTTATAAATGTGCATGTGGACGCGCGTGTTATAGGAGGTAAAGTTAAGGGGTCTTGGCGAGAAACTCAATTTGCTAAAAGTGGTTGGCTTTCAGGTCGGGCGAGCTCAAAATCTTCTAATCTTTCTTTTGCCGGTGGTGGATTTAATGGTGCCTTGAGCATTAGACTATCAAGCTCTAAACGTCATGCTATCTATATTCGCGCAAATGGAAACCGGATTTCTATCCCCTTACGGCGCTAGATGAGCTATGATATAGGCCTTCAAGGTCAGACGCTTATGTGTTAAACACGCAACAATTTTAACTTTAATTTAGAGCCGTAAATATGTTTATGGCTCTTTTTTTATGGTTCGATGTAAACGTTTATTGTTTCACTTTAAGCGTGTAATTCTCTAACGTATTGATATTTTGCGAGTAATTTTTTTTATAAGAACTGGTTATAAATCAATTTTCAAGTCTATGTATGTGAATTGAATATATTAAGACCTTGGCTGGACGGTCAATGTAATTGCATGTGTCCCTTTGTTTCGATAGCATTTGGTAAAATCCAATTATTATTAAGTTGATTGTAAATTGGGGACTAGTAATGAGTATTTTTTCTAAACCGCAAATCGTGGGTTGTTTTACTTTCACCTTTATTAGTTTGGTTGCTGGTACGGCTTTAGCTGGGGGATTTTCCATACGCGAACAATCCACATCTGGCTTGGGGGCTGCTTTTGCTGGCAATGCAGCTGGCTATGATTTGAGCACGATTTATTGGAACCCAGCAGGGGTGGCTATTGCAGGGCCAGGTCTTACAACGGAAAGCCATTATGCAGTTATTTTGCCTGATTCCGAAATTGATCCGTTTGATAACCAAGCATTGACTTCTGGTGTGTCTCCTTTTGGTGGTACATTTGGTCCTTTGTCTGCTGCTGGTAATGATATTGATAAGGTTGCTTTTGTGCCTTCAAGTTATGGTGCTTGGCGGATTAATGACAAATTGACAATCGGCTATGGCTTTAATGCCCCCTTTGGTTTGGCAACTGAGGCAGATGATAAGGTTTGGTCTGGTCAGTATGACTTTCGTGAGGCCGATCTGAAAACATATAATTTCAACCCAGTTGTTGGCTATCAACTCACTTCAACTTTATCTGTTGGTGTTGGGCTTCAGGTGCAATATACAGATTTAAATTTAAAACAAGCTATTATTCCTCCCCCAGCCGTTTTTGGCGTTGTTCCTTCTAGTGCGCATCCGTCTGCGAATGTTAAAATTGATGATTGGAGCGTTGGTTTTACTGCAGGCTTATTATGGCGACCTTTGCAAGGAACATCTATTGGTGTTGGGTATCGTTCGCGTATTAATAATACGCTTGAGGGGACTTTAGATGTCGATGGTTTTGCAATTCCCAGGCAGAATGTGGAAGCTGATTTTGATTTACCTGAAATTGTAACGGTTAGTTTGCGTCAAGATCTGACGCCAAATATGAGACTATTGGGGACTTTTGAATGGACAAATTGGAGCATATTGGGCGATGTGGTTTTGCGCAATAAAGACACAGGCGCAGCTGTGCAGACTATCAATCCTGGAACTTTAACGGGAGGTCCTTTGACAGTTGAAGCCAATTGGGATGATGGTTATTTTCTATCTGGGGGTTTGGAATATGATTATAATGAGCAGGTCACATTAAGAGGTGGTGTTGCTTATGAATGGTCACCTGTTCAAGAACCTACCCAAAGGCTTACTCCTGTACCTGATACTGACAGAATTTGGCTAAGCATTGGGGCAACTTATAAGTATTCAGAGACCACAAGCTTTGATTTTGCCTATACTCACATCTTTATGGATGATGAAACCTTACTGCGTCCAACAGGTTTTGCTGCTGGTGTTGATAGTTCTGTTGATATCATTGGTGTTAGTTTTAAAACCAAATGGGGGAAAGAGGGACCTTTTGGTCTGTTGAGCGGCTTAACAAATTAATAGCGGTTTATAATCATTTATAGTTTTAAAACCAGCTTGATCCTTTCAGGCTGGTTTTTTAATGTGTGAGCCCCTTTTTGTGATGTTAATACCCAAATTTATTTAAAGTTAGATCTATGGGCGGCACATATGAATTGCCAAAAAGATGCACATGAACAAGGGTCGGGTAGAGATTGTAAATATCAATGCGCTCTTTAAAAAAAGCAGGTTCTAATGGGGTGATTGCTTGATAACCTTTAAAAAAATCGTGGCCAAAGGTTGAGAACATTTGAGTGAAAGCCAGTTCAATTTCTTTGTCAGCGTAATAAATGGCAGGATCAATAAAGCCCGTTAATTGCCCTTGGTGAACCATAACGTTACCGCCCCAGATATCGCCATGTATCAGGCTGGGTTTTTCAGGTTCTTCAAGATAATTTTCTAGATTCTCACAAAAGGCTTGCAAGCGCTCAAAAATGTGAGCGGGAAGAACCTCTTTTTCATAAGCTGTTACAGCCATATGCATCAACCGTTTTTGTTTAAAGAACTCCAGCCAGGAAGATGTCTCTTGATTAGGTTGCGAGATAGGGCCGATTGGGGTTGTGTTCGCAAACCCAAATTTAGGTGCTGTTTTTTGGTGTAACTTGGCCAGGTTTTGCCCCGTTTTAAATTCGGCGCTTTGGCTGAGCTGACTATTATCATTTTTAAGCCATTGCATCACTAGACAATGGTCGTCAACCGCCCAAACATCTGGTACAGGCCAGCCGGCTTCTTTTAAGCTCTCCAGCATTTGGGCTTCTATTAATAGGTTTGGCGATCTTTGTGATAGGTTCGATTTAACCGCTGCAATTTGCCCATTGTCGAGCCAAATTTTATGACCCTTTATGCCGAACCCGGTTGACAGGCGCTCAGAGTTAACAATGATCAGTTTATGTTTTTGTTTTAAATGGTCTTTGAGTTGCATGGTTTGATTTAGAAGTTGGTTGAAGCCAGGGTATGTTACCATTAAAGGGGCCACTCCATTGATTCATTGCTTTTAGCTGCTTAAAAGGTTCGTCCATAGCCTTTTTTTGGCAAAATTTAGCAACTTTTGGGAGACATCGGTCAGAATTAATTGGTGATAGCATATTTTTGTCATAAATCTTCAATCTAAATTTGAGACTGGAATGGTTGTAATTAAGAATGATTCAGGTTTTTTAGGAGTGTCTGGCTGTGGACGGGCAAATAAAACAATATAGAACGCTTTTCGTTTCAGACTTGCATCTGGGATTGGGGGCGTGTCAGGCAGATTTGTTTCTGGAGTTTTTTAAGACTGTCGAGGCGGATAAAATTTATCTTGTGGGTGACATCATAGATTTTTGGCGGATCCGGCGGCGGCCGCAATGGTATCAATCCCATAATGATGTCATTCAAAAATTACTCAGGTCTGTGCGTAAAGGCACGAGGATGATTTATATTCCCGGT
>JANQQH010000485.1 GCA_028285025.1 Hyphomicrobiaceae bacterium
AGTTGATAAAATCTGCGGAAAGTATCATCACTTTCATATGTTACATCCCAGCCAAAATCCCAATCACTGGCAATGTTAAATTTGCCATCTGAGACAATAGAGCCTCTAAAGCGGTCACTGGATGTTGAGTCTCTTTCCTTTTCTGACTCATAAATCCCGGCAAGTTTGATTTTGTAGCTGCCATTTTTCAAACGATGGCGCCATGTGCCTTTGAGCAAAACTCCTTTTTTACTTAAAAAATTAGGGCTAAAGGTAAAATCGTAATTAGGAGCAAGATTGAAGAAATAGGGCATTTCTACACCTGCACCGAGATCTTTAGAATAGATTGGTCGCGGCGCAAGAAAACCGGATTTGCGCTTCACAGTTGGATCAGGATGCTGAAAATAAGGAAAATAAGCAACAGAGGTGCCAAACAAATCAAACGTTGCATCTTGATAAGAAATTGTTTTGGCTTCTTTGTCATGAATAACGCGTTTGGCTTTTATCCGCCATAAAGGCGCTTTCTGTGGGTTTTCCTTACAAATTTTACATGGGGTAAAGACACCATTTTCAAATTCTGTCACATTGCCATCCTTACGAATGGCTTGCGTGGCGCCAATACGGGTTTCATCTGTGGTGACCACTTGCAAGGAACGAATAAAACCTTGCTTAAAATCTTCTGTTAAAACAATTCGTTGAGCTTTAACGAGTGCGCCATCAGGCTCTTTAATGCGCACATTGCCATCAGCAATCAATTTATTGGCGCCGCGATCATAAATGACGTTGTCTGCCAAAAGAGTGTGGTCATTGTAGTAAATTTCGACATTGCCGCGGGCTAAAACGCGGTTGTTTTTGTTGTCATAAATCAGATCATCAGCCTGAATGAGCATGGGAGCGGCTTGATCTTGGTTTCCTGGCACAATCTTTTCAACGAGCTTATCATCAGACTCTTGAGCCAAAACACCCTCAATAGGCCCAAAAATAAGCAAAAAAGTGCATACGATGGCGTATAACGCCTTACCTCTAGCGCATTGAACAATATTTAAATTAAAATGCGTCATCAAACCCCTAAAAAGAGCTCCCTCAGACAAGTTTTGCCTTTGTTTTATAACGACAATATGTCCCCGTGTTATAGCAAACAAATTAGCAAAATGTCTCAGTTTCCCCCAAATAAGCTTTACACCAAGAAAAAGCCCAAGACTCAGCCATCTTCTTGATACAATAAAACTGTTAACACAACAAAACTCCACGCGAAAAGCGGCACCCATGCCGCCAATTCCGGAGTGACCTTTTCAGCAAGCCCAAACTGTCTGGACGTTTCTGCAAAAATGAAGAACCCAAACCCAATACACATCCCTATGATAATCATAGTTTGAACCCGTCCCAAACGAAACGTCCTTAAAGCACAAGTTGCTGCAATTAGGACCATAATTGCAAGCAAAAACGGCTTAGAAAGTAACAATTGATACTGAATCTTATAACGTGTTGCAGGCAAGCCAGCCTTATTTGCAATTTCGATATAATTTGGCAACGCCCAAAACGAAACTGATTCAACGCTGCCCATACTATCTGATATCTGAGTCGGGGTTAAATATGTACTTAATAAATAATTTTTATAATATTTAGGCTGTTGTTCTAGCCTTGAAATCCATGCGTCTTTTAATACCCAGACAGTTTCTTCAAGATCAGCCCTGCTGGCATCAATTCTTTCAATAAATTCATTGTTTTTTGAATATTGCAAAACACTGACGCCAATAAGGCTATGTCCATGATTTGCAACAGCTTCTGCGTTCATCACAGAAGGCCCGTCAGAGCCATCCTGGCGAAACCAGATCTGATTATTGGCCGCGCGCAAAACTGACTTATTTTGTCCAAAAACAGCTGCGTAAGCTCGCTCTGATTCAGCTTTTGCATAGGCGGCTAGTGGATTATAAATAAAACTGGCAAAAAGACCCAGTGCCAGTGCTACAAACAAAGGTGGCAGCATAAAACGCCAAACAGAGACACCGCTGGCCCGTATTATGATTAATTCTGAGCTGCGTCCCAACATTAAAAACGCCCCTATGGTGCCCAACAAAACAGCAAATGGTAGGGTTAATTCAGCAAAAGAGGGCACTCTTAGAAGGGCAATGCCAAAAACTTTGTGGATCGGGATATCGTTAGCCTTACTGGCACGTCTTAAAAGTTCAATAAAATCAATCAGAAGAATAAGAAAGCAGAACAACAAAAACACCATAAAAATGGCGATAAGAAATTTCAATGAAAGGTAGCGATTCAGTATCTTTAACATGATTATTTGAGCGCTTGTTTGATCTTTAATTTCACTTTGTTGGGCTGATTTATTTGGTTTTTAAGTTAAAAGCTCTATCTGGCAAGAACTTACTAAAAATTTCAGGCTGCATATAACGCCAAATGTAAAGAGTACCTAGTACCATGCCGATTAAGGGAATGCCATATACCAATATAACGGCATAAGGGTTTGTTCTTAAAAGGCTAACAGCTACAAGGCCCGCCAAACGAAACATTAAACCGATGGAAAATCCAATAACTAACGTTTTCGTGGTATTTTGGCGGTTTGAACGGGCCACGCCAAGGCAGGCAACAGCTAAAATGGCAAATAGTAAAGGATACAGCGTGCTGGCAAAACGATTGTGAAATTCTGCGTTTAAGAGCCCCATAAATTTTTTATTTTGTCGTTCTTTTTCACTCGGGTTACGTAATTGACTTAAAAATCGTTCTTTGGGTTTGTAGAGCTGTTCACCTTGTTTTGTTTGGCCAAATTCGGAAAGATCAAAAATATATTGATCAAATTTAACGATTTGCACACCATCTTTATCGTTTTGTTTACGGTGAATATGGCCGTTCTTCATTTTTAAGAAGGCACGAGGCTCAACTTTTATTAATTCACCAATTTCCGCCAAATAGGTCAGTTTTTGTTTTGGATCGCGCTCATCTTGCACCAACAAGCCTAGTAAATCTCCATTCTTGGCCCGGTCGCGAATGTGAAACGTTAGTTTTCCGCCTGAGGGAGATGAAAATTTGCCTGGTTGTAAAACGTGCGCAATTAGGTCTGTTCTGACTTTAACGATAAATTCGCGCAATTTTTGCATGCTGGCTGGTTGAACATACAAATTGCTAAACAGCACGAGCACAGAAATGATAAGCCCTAAAAAGAAATAGGGGCGTAATAAACGCCAAACAGTGGCGCCAGAGGCTGTCATGACGATCAGCTCACTATCGAGGTTTAGTTTATGCAGCGAATAAAGACAGGCAATAAGCAGGGCAAAAGGCGTGACGATCGCCATGGCTTGTGGCATGGCTAAAGAGGTCATTTGAAAAAAAAGCCAAAACCCGCCCCCTGAGATGTTTTCAATCTGCTTTAAAGAGGTGGCAATCCAAACAATGGCTGTTAATGATCCAAGGATCATAACCAAAGCGTTGGTCACCTGTTTGAAAACATATCTGTTGTAAAGGTCCATCACTGGCTTAGAACAACCTAATTTGACTGCATATTTGAGCCGCAATCACAAAGCTTATTGCCTATGGCAAGGTTTATTTATGCGGCCTTATTATCTAAAACTGGCAAAGAGGAATGCTTTTAGATCAGGTAAGCTTGAGCGTTGTGCTCTTTGCTCATATCAATATGCTAAAAATCCTCACCCCCCGTTCTCATTAGAACGATCAAAAGTAAAAATCAACAGAGGCCAAATTGAGGCTTAGGCTCAGGGCCTAATAATATCAACAAATAATCATGTTTGGGCTCCATCAAAATAAAATGAAATCAATAACAAAGCCCTTTGCGCCTCTTGAGCCATTGGCCTGAACCGTCTAACGTGAGCGCAACTGACGATTCATAAAATAAAGACTTGCTCTGCTTTAAACAGAGCAACCCCAAGATGTGGAGTGCAAATTGACCAAAACTGCAAAAATAACGTTTGAAAAAATCAGCTTACCAAAATCTGGAACGCTTATCTTTTTGGTGGCAAGCGATGGCAAACTGCCAGGCATGGCCAATGACCTTGATCAAGCTTATGACAAGTTCATCTCTAAGGCTATGAAGGTTGCCCAATTTTCTGGTAAGTCTTCCAGCTCCCTGGAGCTTGTCAGTCCGGCCTCTTTAAGTTATGGGCGTATTTTATTAATCGGTCTTGGTTCCAATGATGATCCAAGCTTGGTTGATTGGCGCAAGTTAGGGGGCAGCATTGCAGGGATTTTGCTTTCGAACAAAATAGATAAATCAACCCTTATTGTTGAGACAATAAAAGGCAATGCATCAGATAATGAGGTTGCAGCTAACATTGCCCATGGGGCCACGCTTAGGCAATATAAATTTGATAAATACCAAACCAAATCAAATGATAAAGACGGTTCACCTGGTTTTGAAATAACCAGCCTTTCTATTCAATGTGAAGAGGCTGCTAAGGTAAAGAAACTTTATCAAGATCAATTTGTTTCCTTGCAAACGGGCGTTTTCACAGCCCGCGATTTGGTGAATGAACCAGCCAATGTTTTGGGCCCGGATGAATATGCCAAACGCATCAAGGGGTTGGCAAAAGAAGGATTAGACATTGAGATCTTAGATGAAAAAGCGCTTAAAAAATTAAAAATGAATGCCTTGCTTGGTGTTGGACAAGGGTCTCGTCAAGGGTCTTATCTTGCAGTGATGAAATGGAATGGCGCCCCAAAGTCAAAAGCAGCGCCTTTGGCGATTGTTGGCAAAGGGGTGTGTTTTGACACTGGCGGCATTTCCATCAAAGGGGCCGGCGGCATGGAAGACATGAAAGGGGACATGGGTGGTTCAGCTACTGTGGTTGGCTTGATGCAAACTTTGGCTAAACGCAAGGCAAAAGTGAATGTCATTGGCGTTGTTGGATTGGTTGAAAATATGCCTGATGGGCTAGCCCAGCGCCCTGGCGATATTGTGACGTCTATGTCAGGCCAAACGATTGAAATTATCAATACTGATGCGGAAGGCCGGCTGGTTTTAGCTGATGCACTTTGGTACACGCAAGATAAGTATAACCCTTCGCATATGATTAATCTGGCAACACTTACTGGGGCGATCATGGTGGCTTTGGGTAAAGAGCATGCTGGGCTGTTTTGCAATAATGACGAACTTGCTGACCAACTTGTTCATTCGGGCAAGCAAACTGGGGAACCGGTCTGGCGCATGCCGATGGGGTCAGCTTATGACAAGCTGATCAACAGCCAGTTTGCCGATATGAAAAACACGGGCGGGCGCTGGGGCGGGGCGATCACTGCGGCTCAGTTTCTTGAGCGTCATGTGAATAAAACGCCCTGGGCTCATTTGGATATTGCTGGTGTGGCCATGGCGTCAACTAAATCTGCAATCAATCAAAGTTGGGGCTCAGGCTATGGGGTTGACCTGCTTAATAATTGGATAGCAGAAAACCATGAAAAATAATGTCTAAGCTTGAATGGCCCAACCTTATACAACAAGGTTGGGCCATCATTTTTATATGCCGGTCAGTTTTCAGTTGGATTCTATTATTACTAGAAAATTTTCACTTGAAACCTGATTGACTGCTCAGATAGCCAGGCGCGGGCTATTGCTACATCATCAAGCGCTTTATGATATAAGAATTTCATTTGGCTAATCGTACGAACGCCTTATTCTTTATATTTCTTGATAATTTGCAATAGGTTCAGTTATCAAGGTTCTTTTTATCTTTAAGGTTAGGTCCTGAAAGGCTGGACAGGTAAGCCAACAAATGCCCTAAGGGTATTGGTTCTAGTTGGAATTCAGGCATCGCTTTATGGCCGACAACAATTCCTTCAGCCAAAGATTCTGCTAAACTTTCCACGGGCCATTTGTTAACTATCTCAGAAAAACGCGGGGCGTCTTTATGGGCGCTTTGATCTTGTTGGCCTATGGCGTGACAACGCGCACAAAGTTTTTGAGCTATCTTTTGCCCCGCTATGACATCTTCTTGCTCGTTCGCATGAACATTAGAACTAAGCGATAATAGGCTTATGTATAAAAGGCTCAAACTCAAAAATTTTAAAATAAGAAGGTGAAACTGCATGACATTCTCTTTTTCAGGTTTGTCGTTTTTTGATCTGAAATATTGTACAAATTACCATTAATAAAAAGAGAATCCTACTAAGGTCGACTGGGAAAAACAACACTGAGATATTGGTAATGGATACGGGATTTTGGCACAGACGCTGGGAACAAAAAGATATTGGACGCTGGGAAAAAAAGATATTGGCTGACGATTTTTGTTGGGGACTTTTTTGCTTTGAGCCGTGATTTGATAGGACCTGTGGATGCGGTTTTTGATAGAGCCGCTTTGGTGGCTTTTAATCAGCATAACCAACAAGGCCCCACAACTGTTGATTGTTTATGAATATGAGGAGAGCTTGATGAAAGGGCCGCCATTTCCCATTACTGAACAAGAAGTCAAATCTCACTATCAAGACAGGTATCAAGTTACTTTGCTAAAGTGCTATGAGATGCCTGACGGCTTAAAAGATAAGAAACCAGTGCAAGAGATCGCTTGGTTGCTTACTTAGTCTGTCGAAGAGTTAAATCTATAAATTTCAATGTCTTATAACTTTATCATATCATAAGACCCATTGCCAAAATAACAAATATTTTCCATAATATATATTATGCGAATAATTAAGGTTCTGGTTTTAGCTTCTTCAAAACCGCTCGTGCTCGTGGTGAGATTGACTGACATCTGGAACCACTTTCCAAAGCACAAATCCTAATCTGATGATCAGCAGACGGTTTAGCAAACTCATAAACCAAACCCAGCGCGAAGCCCAACGGACCGCTTTTGTCTCTATTTAGACAGACTGCTCAACCTGGTTCATCGGCAACTCTTCAAACCAACAAATTTTAGGTATATTAAACAGGTGGTGATCATTTTTAAAAAGATGTTTCATCCAAATGAATTATCTTATTCTTTTGTAATGCTTATTTGATAATCTTGCTGTTGGTAATTTGCCTTTTTTATGTGCCTCTTCATGTCTTATTATCAATCAATTTTTAAAATGATTAAGCAAAAACCTAGGCGTATTTTGTTGGCGCTCTTATACTGTTTTAAATTCATAAGCAAAAACTAGGGCATTGGATGACCAATCATATTATTTCACCAGACCCTGATAACGCTGACCTGTATCGCATTTTGCAAGCACGTGATCATAATGGGTCTCTTATTGAAGCGCCCATCATTCATGAGCGCCCCTTAACAGTGTTTTTGAATTCGCAAGAGATTGTGACCTTGATGACCATTGGGGATCATGCGGAAGCCCTGGCGCTGGGCTATTTGTTTAATCAAAACATGCTACCATCTTTTGCAGATGTCACATCTGTTGACTATGAACCTGACATAGAGACAATTGTTGTGCGCACCTCTTGCGAGACCGATTTTGAACGGAAATTAAAACGCAAAATTCAAACATCTGGCTGTGGGCAAGGTACGATTTTTGGTAACCTGATTGACACCATTGAAGGACAAGAGCTGGAGTTTGGTACAACAATGAAAACCAGCACCCTTTACCCCTTGTTAAAGACCATCAATATGACTGATCGTCTTTACTTGAAAACCGGCGCGATTCATGGCTGTGTTTTATTGAAAGGCAGTGAACCTCTTTTATATATGGAAGATGTTGGGCGCCATAATGCGGTTGACAAGATTGCTGGCTATATGATGCGCAACAATATCAGTGCGCAAGATAAGTTCTTTTATACAACGGGGCGTCTTACCAGCGAGATGGTGATTAAAATGGTGAAAATGAAAATTCCGATTTTGATTTCAAGGTCTGGCTTTACGGCATGGGCGGTTGAGCTGGCAAGAGCGGCTAATTTGACCCTTATTGGACGGGCGCGGGGCAAACGCTTTATTGTATTATCTGGCTTTGAGAGGGTTGAATATGATTGCCAGCAAAATGGGATTGGTCTTAACGCTTCACAACTAAGCCCTAATGCGGAGCCACATATTTGAGCTCTCAACATCTGAAACATCCAATTGACGGCCCCATTAAGATTGTCGGCGTGGTGCTTGCTGGGGGGCAATCTAGACGTATGGGCGGCTCTGATAAATTTTTGCAGCCTGTCAACGGGTCTAACCTTTTACGGGGCGTTTTAGAACGATTTACCCCTCAATTGGACACGATTATTATCAGTTCTAACAGTCCACCTGCAGCCATTCACGCTGCTTTAGACCGTGTCCCTGAGTTTCAAGCGATCCCCATTATAAGTGATATTATTCCAGACTTTGCAGGGCCATTGGCTGGGGTGCATAGTGCGATGAAATGGAGCCATGACAACAATCGATCGGGCGCAACGCATGTGATTTCAGTCGCAGCAGATACCCCGTTTTTCCCGTTGAATTATGTGGAGACAATGGTAGGTTTTGCGCAAAGCCAAGTGCCTGCAAGCATTATCCTGGCGCAATCGCATGGGCGTTATCACCCTATTTTTGGTCTTTGGCCTATTGTCTTGCACCAAGACCTGGAAGATGCTCTGTTAAATGGCGTTAGAAAAATTAGGGCTTGGGTCAACGAACATCCCAATGGCAGCTTGAACTTTCAGGATGAAATCGTTAATGGCACACAGATTGATCCATTTTTTAATGTCAATGAACCGGAAGATTTTAAGCGCTATATGGAATTAACAAGCGTTAAGCGCTATATGGAATTAACAAGCGCACAGGCGGGCCAATGAGGCTTTAGAACTTGTGTTTTATGCGCCCTTTTATCGCCATGCCGTCATCTTGGGACTTATCAAAGGCTGATAAACCATCATTTTCGTCCTTGTATAAAAGCTCTAGACCAAAATCTAAATCTGGCAAGGTGCCAAGTGTACCAATGCCTGGAATATGAATGGTTGTCCCACTTTTTTTGCTTTTTTCTTTTGGATCGATGCCAGAGACTGCTGATCCTTTATCCGGTGTATTTTTTCCTGGTAGAATAGCGTCTCTTTTGCCGATTGCCAGTTCATTGACCTGAGATCCGCGTTCAGATGCAGTTACATCCACTTGCTGTTCTTGAAACGCAAGCGTGTGGGGTATGCCAAATACTGATGGATACAGTATAGACACGCACGCCATTATCACAACTATGGAGAATAATTGTTTCACTTTAACTGACCTCATTACTGATGAGCTTATCACCCCAGGCTCATCCACATAATAATGATCTTATTCTTTGTAAAGTGCAAGCTTTAAGTGGTTGCAACTACAAGGTTGTAATTGTTGTATATTATGATGATGAATAAAGTGCTTGTGTTTTTTAAGCCACATAGAATATGACTAGAATACCATGAAATTGCCACATTTGACATATCGCCGGACACATTTTTACTAACAAAAAAGGCTTCCAGATAATGCGTCTGGAAGCCTTTAAATTTTTTTTTGTATCTTTATTCGTGGTATTTAGAATTTGATATGGCCACCAACGATGAGTGTGCGCCACTCTTCGGTGTCTACAGCGCCAACGGTTGTTGTAACATCTGCATCATACTGCTTGTAGTGAATGTAAAGATCCATAGCAGCCGCTGAAATGTGTTGGTTGAAACCAATTTCCCACATATCAAATTCGAAGTTGGTGATATCGTTACCGCCAAAGGTGTTGGCATTACCATTGTTATCGCGAACGGTGTGACCTGCATCACGATCATAGTAACCACCAAAAATGGTTGTTTTACCAAGTGAATTCCACTTACCTTCAATACCAGCTTGGATGTGCCAAAATTTATTTTCTTCGGCTTCAGTTCCGACAAAGCCTCTTGCAGCAAGCAATTGTTCACGCCCTTCGTCCCAGCGAATGCCATAAGCACCTGTTACGAAAAGACCCGTTGGTGTGTGCATCACACTTGCTGACATGCCGAGTTCACGACAATCTGAATTAGAAAGACCTGCAACATCAGCAGTACATTCTTCATCATTTTCATTAGCTTCACCATAACCGATACCAGCAGCAACTTTAAAGTCTTGGAATTTGCCTTTATAGCGTAAAGCAACGTTCCACACGTCATCTTCACCCCAAGCAGCTGAAACTTTAAAGCCCGCAAATGTAGGTGTATCGTAACGAACCATGCTGCCACGAGAACCTTCGCCTGGTTCAAACACTTGAGCTAAGTTATCCCAAGCGCCAACATTGGCACCTGTGCCAGCTTGGC
>JANQQH010000246.1 GCA_028285025.1 Hyphomicrobiaceae bacterium
GCAGGCTTTGCTTCATCTTTGGTATCTTTTACATCAAGCTTTGCTTCAGCTTTTGGAGCTTGTTTTTTCTTTTCAGTCTTAGACTGTTCGTCACTAAGTTTCGCAACAATTTTACCAGCCTTTTTAGTCTCTTCATCCTGCTCAGCAACATCTATTGGCTTTTCAGATTTCTTTGGGGCAACCAACACCTCTTTGACCTTACTACCTATAGACTCAACTTTGTTGGCAATTTCAGTTCCAGCATCAACAGTGACTTCCTTCACACCATCAAGTCCACGCTCCAATTTAGCAACCACCCCGTCATCGAGATTATCTTCTGTCGGCACGCTTTTCACAGATTTTTCCGGAGCAATTTTTTCTAAGGTTTCCGTTACGTCCTTTTCATTAAGCTCTTTGGCTTTTGCCACGACAGGTTCTTTTTTTACCGGCTCTTTTAGCTTTTTGTTTTGCTCTTTGTTTTTCTCTAAAAGCTCCTTGGAATTTTGACCCCCCGCACGGTCCTCAACAACAGCAACAAGTGATAAGCGGTCCGTCTTATTAGTCAACGAGTTTGATGTATCAGCATATTTAGCAACCGGCACAGCTTTAAGGTCCTTAGAAAGCCGGGCAGTGTCCTTCTTAAAGTCATTATCATCTTGCTCATCTTGAAGGCGTATTTCAATTTTGCCTTCAACAACATCTTCTTCGCTCACCACAATATGGTTTTGCTTTTTCTCACCTAGAACTTTGATCTGCTCTTTATCAGACTTTTGATATATATCTTTCCTATCAGCAACATCTACCTTATCTTCATCTGAAGCAGCCACTGCATCTAGACCACGCTTTACAGGGACACCAGCTTCAGCAATAATCTCACGTTCTGCATATTCTGAGGGCCCAACTTTAAACGCTTTATCTTCATCAAATTTAAGCGAGCCACCATCTGACACATCTGGTAAAGTCGAAATAGGGTCTGCCCCCATATTAAAACTCTTGGCAACAACGGCAACTTTGTCAGGCACGCGCCCTGCATTCTCAGACATGACCCCCGTTGATTGGTCTTTAGCTAGTTTTTTCTCAGTTTCTTTCTTAATCTCTTTTTGAAGGGCTTGTACCTTTTCCTCTTGAGCAATATTTTGTTGCCTTGCAGTTATAACTGCCCGTTTTTTGACATCGTTACCCGGCAAGGCCCCATCAACAACCTTCCCAGCAGAAGGTTGTTTGTGAACAACTGATTGATCATCTCTTGCAACAGCCGCAACATTTACAGAGTCTTGGCTTGCAGCTAAGATATCTCGCTCAGGTGCTGTGGTAATTTTGTTAAATTCTTCAGAAGCGGCAACAGCCAATGCATCAGCATGCGCAAGCGTTTCATCTACTTGTGATTTTTGCTTTTGAGGTTTGTCGGCAGCGAACGCAATACGCTCAGCATTGTTTTTGTTCCACGTATCTACAACAAAGCCACCCCATAGAAAAGTAGCCACTATGGCCAAAATAATTGAGATAAACCTTACGCCGCTCATCATCTGATACCTTTCAAACTCAAAACTTAACAGATACTAGCAAATACCCTTGATAACTGCAATTTATAGCAAATATCAAACCGACAAATCTAACCAATCCATAAACAATGAACAAATTATACTAAAGCAACAAAATGAATTAATAGGCACATTTTAATAATGTCTTTTTATTCAATTATCGGCATATATATGTAAAGGCTTGATACAATGCAAGTTTTGTTAAAAAAACGAAATCTTTATCAAATCATCATACATTTCGCCGATTATCAGCCTACTAAACCACCAGCAAAATCATAAGAAAGGCCTGAATATGCCTTTATCCCCCTCTTCAGATCATAAAAACACGCAAAAAATAAGGTCAGTCTGTGTCTTTTGTGGCTCAGGCAACGGCAAAAATCCTAAATTTCAGAAAATAGCCTCGCAATTGGGGGCCTTTTTAGCAAACCATAACCTAAATCTAGTCTACGGCGGCGGCGATATGGGCTTAATGGGCGCAGTGGCGCAAGGAGCTTTAAAAGCCAAGGGCACAGTAGTAGGCATTATTCCTGAATTCCTTTTGCACTATCAAACAGGATCCTTGCAACCAAGCCACCAAATCGTCACTCAAAACATGCATGAAAGAAAAGCCAAAATGTATGAATTGGCCGATGCTTATATCGCCCTGCCAGGCGGCATTGGCACACTAGAAGAATTGGTAGAAACCATGACCTGGGAACAGTTAGGCCAACACAAGAAACCAATCATTTTGTTAAACATCGACCAGTTCTGGCAACCCTTTTTAGATTTATTAGCTCATATGAAAAACTATAATTTTATCCGGTCCGGTCTAGAGGTCAATTTTCATACCATTAAAGATCTTAAAGCGCTAACGTCAATTTTACATCTAAAAAACCAAAATTAAATCGCTTTATAATGTGATAATCAAAGTTTACGTGATTATCATGTGATTATCAAAGTTTACGCATTAAGATAACCATTAATCAATGCACTTTCAAAAGGAAATCATTTTATGAAACCAAGTTTTCTGCTCGCCCTGACCATGGCAATGATCACATCGATCATCGTCCCCCAACTCGCATTGGCAGATGGAACCCCTGCGCCCAAAGACGCAAAAGTCTATTTCATTAATATTAAAGATGGTGATATCATCTCTGGACCCGTCCATATCAAGTTTGGATTATCAGGCATGGGCATCGCACCAGCCGGCATCAAGAAAAAGAATACTGGTCACCATCACCTCATCATCAATGAAAAAATTGAAGGCGATGAGCTGATAGAAAACATTCCATCTGATGAACAACACATTCATTTTGGCGGGGGTCAAACAGAAACAACTTTAAATCTAAAACCAGGCATCTACACATTACAATTAGTTCTAGGCGATCAAAACCATATCCCACATAAACCGCCTGTTATGTCGAACCGAATTTCAATCACCGTTAAATAAGAGCTTGAATAAAAGCATTGAGCCTTAATTTTTAAAAGAAAATCTCTCAAATCACCAAAAAAATTAACGCACTTGATGATTTATCAAACCAATTGCAAGCAACCCTAGGCTCAGGACCTATTAATTTTATGTTTTCTGTTGCCTTAGAAAGGCTTGAAAATAAACCATATTTCCTGCACCTTTCAGCCTGCTCAGATAGATGTTAGACAGCACAGAACATATAACATTAATAGGCCCTGAGCCGAGAACCATCGCGCATCAGCTTATAATTGATTGAATCAACCAAAGCCTCAAATGAAGCGTCAACAATGTTCGCCGAAACACCAACTGTGTACCAATGCTTGCCCTGCCCATCACGGCTTTCAATCAACACACGGGTAACAGCATCTGTGCCGCCTGTTAAAATCCGCACCTTATAGTCAACCAGCTCAAGATCTTCGATATAAGATTGATAACGTCCCAAGTCTCTGCGCAAAGCTTCATCAAGCGCATTCACCGGGCCGTTCCCCTCGCCCACATGAGACAACGTTTCATCATCAACGGTCAGCTTTACAGTTGCTTCAGACACAGTAATCAAATCACCTGTTGACGTATAGCGCCGCTCTACCATCACACGAAACCTATCGACACTAAAAAAACGCGGCACTTGCCCAAAAATACGGCGTGCAAGCAATTCAAACGAGGCCCCTGCCCCTTCATAGGCATAACCTTGTGCAGAGCGCGCTTTAACCTCTTCCAACAATGCGTCCACTCGATCATCTTGTGCCGGCACTTCAATATTCAACCGCTCAAGCTCAGCCAAAATATTAGATTTACCCGCCTGATCAGAAACCAACAATTTACGCGCATTGCCAACCGCTTCAGGGGGAACATGTTCATAGGTCGCCGGATCTTTCTTCACCGCAGAGACATGAATGCCCCCCTTATGAGCAAAAGCTGAAGACCCCACATAAGCTTGACGAGGGTTCGGCGCCCGATTCAAAACTTCATCAAGTAAACGTGACGCATGAGTAATGGTGCGCAACCGCTCAGCAGTAATGCCGGTTTCAAACTGATCTGCAAAAGACGGTTTTAACAAAAGGGTTGGAATGATCGA
>JANQQH010000268.1 GCA_028285025.1 Hyphomicrobiaceae bacterium
ACAGGCTCCAAGATCTTGGTCACTTCTTGCGCCAAAACCTGGCGCACTTCTTCATCACTAATCTCTTTATCATAGCGAGACGAGGACAGCTGCTCAGTGATCCGCATCGCCATCGCCACACCAAGATCAGACTGGATCAACAAATCTTCCAATTGCTCCAAAGCCTCATCATCCAGCTTAGATTTGGTGAAAATCCCGCTAATGCCCTCAGACAATTTAGAAGATGATTTTGACAAGCCTGACTTAAGGCGCGAAAACCACCCCTTTTTTTCTTCTTTTTCCGGCTCTGGTTGGCTTTCAGGTACAATTTGTTCCTCTTCCTCAACAGGCTCAAGGACGTCAGTTTCCTTAACCGGCTCTTCAGAAACAGCAGCTTGATCCTCACTGCCGCCAAACAAGCGGCCAAACAACCCCTTTTTCTCAGTCCCGCTCATGCAAGAACCTCTCCTTTTAACTGCCCATCAGCCCCGCGCTGCACCTTGGCCCGAATAATAGCACCCGGTTGATAAGGCCCCTCTAACATCACTTCCATAAAATTCTCCGCCCGGCCCATTTGGTCCCGTTCCATCAACAACTCAACGGCTTGCCCCTCTAGCGAAGCCATATAGCTTTGCAACCGCTCTTGTCCCTTAGCCCGCAACCGCGCCGCCCGTTCCTTAATCACGCCCTTTTCCAATTGCGGCATGCGTGCCGCCGGTGTGCTGGGGCGCGGAGAAAAAGGAAACACATGTAAAAATGTCAAACCACATTCATCAACCAATTTGAGGCTATTTTCAAACATCTCTTCCGTCTCTGTTGGAAACCCGGCAATGATGTCAGCCCCAAACACAATCTCAGGGCGCACAGCGCGCACCTTTTGGCAAAAGGCAATCGAATCTTCACGGGTATGGCGACGCTTCATACGCTTTAAAATCATATTATCACCGGCCTGCAAAGACAGGTGCAAATGCGGCATGAACCGCTTTTCATTGGCAATCGCCTCCATCAAAGCTCCATCAGCCTCGATAGAATCAATCGAAGACAAACGCAAACGCACCAGCTCCGGCACAAGGGTCAAAGAGCCGGGCAGATCTTTGCCATAAGCGGTCATATCCACCCCGGTTAACACAATCTCCTTATAGCCTTGGGCGACCAAGTGCTCAATTTGGCGCACCACATCGCCTAAAGGCACCGAGCGTGAGTTGCCCCGCCCAAATGGAATGATGCAAAAGGTGCACCGATGATCACAGCCATTTTGCACCTGGACATAAGCCCGCGCCCGCCCACCAAAGGCAGAAATCATATGCCCGGCCGTTTCACGAACAGACATAATGTCATTGACCTGGCACCGCTCCAACTCCTCAAGAGCCAATTTTTGAAAAGTCTCAGCCTTCATTTTCTCATCATTGCCGATGACAAAATCAACCTCATCCATACCCTCAAACATGGCTGGATCAATCTGGGCGGCACAGCCAGTGACAATAATTTTAGCGCCTTCATTTTCACGCGCCAATTTACGAATGGTCTGACGCGCTTGGCGCACCGCCTCATTGGTCACCGCACAGCTATTAACGACAATAGCATTCTCCAGCCCAGCGGCCTCCACATGCCGACCAATCACTTCCGACTCATAAGAGTTCAACCGACATCCAAACGTCACTATTTTAGGCTGTTTTTCCATATACTCTCAAAAAATACGCCCAAACCGAGCCTTAATTTCCATGGTGAGATTTTTGCATTTAAATTCCCTGTGTCAAGGGCGTGCAACGCTTTGTATACCCTTGACACAGGGAATTTAAATGCGAAAGTCTTATCATGGAATTGAAGGCGGGTTCTAAGCCGAATAGGAAGAAAGGTCAATCTCCCCTTTATACTCCACCTCAATCGGCCCTGTCATCAAAATATGATTATCCGCTTCCCGCCAATAAATCTGCAAATCACCCCCAGGCAACGTCACCGCCACATTGCGCCCGGTTAAGTTTTTACGCGCTGCCGCCACACCAGCCGCACAAGCCGCGGTCCCACACGCTTTGGTCAACCCAGCGCCGCGCTCCCACACCTTAAGAGTGAGGGCGTTTTTAGACGTCACATGCGCCAAAGAGATATTGGCCCGTTCAGGAAAAAGCGGATGATTTTCCAACATCGGCCCAAACTTGGCCAAATCATATTTCTCAACATCATTCACCCAAAAAAGACAATGCGGATTGCCCACATTCACAACTGAGGGCGAATGCAAAATCGGCGCATCAATGGGCCCCACTTGCAATTCAATCATACGGGTATCACGAAACTCTTCTGACAAAGGAATATCCTGCCAGTCAAATTTGGGCTGGCCCATATCAACGGTGACCTGGTCTTCAGACAATATCTGGGCGGTTAACAACCCGGCATTGGTCTCAATTGTCACCCCAGGCCGGTTCACTTCCCCAGCCACAAGCCGCGCCACACAGCGTGTGGCATTGCCGCAAGCATCAACCTCTGACCCGTCAGAATTCATGATCCGCATGAACACATCGGCTTTGTCTGTCGGCTCCATCACAATCAGCTGGTCAAACCCAATGCCGCTTTCCCTATCCGCAATCGCGCTGGCTTGAGCCGCGCTGAAGCTTAAGGGCGCAGCGCGCCCATCAAAAATAGCAAAATCATTGCCAAGACCATTCATTTTAATAAAAGATGTTTCACTCATAAGCCCATATATAAGGCGGACCGATCTAATGTGCAATCAACCAAATCAGAAAGGTTAATTTAATGTCGCAAGAAACCGAAATCAGTTGGCAGGATTTTGAAAAAGTCGCCCTTAAAGTGGCAACGATCGTGGCCGCTGAACCTTTTAAACAAGCCCGCAAACCGGCCTATATCTTAACAGTTGATATTGGCAATGGAGAGCTGAAAAAATCCAGCGCCCAAATCACAGATCTTTATGCAATTGATGAGTTAATCGGCAAACAAGTGATCTGCGTCACCAATTTTCCCAAAAAACAAATCGGTCCGATACTGTCTGAAGTTTTAATCACAGGCTTTTATGATAATAACGGTCAAGTCATTCTGGCTGTGCCTGACAAACCAGCACCAAACGGGGCGAAATTAGCCTAAATCAGGTGCTTCAACACCCTCACTGCGATACGAAGCCACAACTGTATTACGCAGCAAACACGCAATTGTCATCGGCCCAACACCTCCCGGCACTGGAGTAATCGCGCCAGCAACTTTTACCGCCTCGTCAAACGCCACATCACCCACCAGCTTTGTTTTGCCCTCTGGTGTGGTCAGGCGATGAATACCAACATCAATAACAATCGCCCCCGGTTTAATCCATGTCCCGCGCACCATCTCTTGCTGGCCGGCAGCAACCACAAGCAAATCAGCACGCCTGACAACATCCGCCAAATTCTTCGTGCGCGAATGAGCAATGGTAACCGTACAATTTTCTTGCAACAAAAGTTGCGCCACAGGCTTGCCGACAATGTTGGACCGGCCAATCACCACCGCCTCAAGCCCGGTTAAATCAGGTTTGACCTTTTTGGCCAAAATCACACACCCAACAGGCGTACATGGCACCAAAGCTGGTTGACCAGTAGACAATCGGCCCGCATTTATAGAGTGAAACCCATCCACATCTTTAAGAGGGTCAATGGCCGCAATCACCTTGGCCTCATCAATGTGGTCAGGTAAGGGAAGCTGCACCAAAATGCCATGCACTTGATCATCACCATTAAGTTGTTCAATTAAAGATAAAAGATCATCTTGTGCCGTCTCTTGCGGCAAACGATGCTCAAAACTGTTCATCCCAGCGCCAACTGTTTGCTTCACCTTATTGGAAACATAAATATCAGAAGCCGGATCAGCCCCCACCAACACCACAGCCAATCCCGGTGTGAGGCCACAGCTTTCTTTCAGATCAGTAACAACCGCTTTAATCTTTTCGCGCACCCCTTTGGCACACGCTTTTCCATCTATAATCTGAGCCTTAGACATTAAAAGACGCCCTAACCATCACGCGAACAAGGGAATTAACCAGCCGCGAATAACGACCCATTGCAAAAAGATAAGAAACAAAATCAACAACAGCGGTGAAAGGTCCACCCCATTAATCGGCGGCACAATAGATCGAAAAGGGGCCAATAAGGGTTCAGTAACTGTTTGCAAAAACTGCATGACTGCGCGCGCAAAATCATTGTAAGTATTGATAATACCAAAAGCGACAAGCCAACTCACAATGACACTTATAATCACCACCCACTTAATCAGATCAATAATGACAATATCAATGAATTGCAGCAAAGGAACCATAAGGGAGCTCTTTTCCAAAAAGTTTCACTAAAATAACAAAATTTCAAATCTAGCTATACCCAACTGAAGGCCAATGCGCAACCAGCCTTGTAAAGACAAAACAGCGCAAACAAAAATTATTTCTTTTTATAAAGCAAACCCATAAAAGGGGTCATCAAACTTCCAGGAATAACCCTTAAACAAAACCCTAATATCATCAAAATAATCCCAGGTGTAATAATCGGCCAATGCTGCATCAAAAGCGCCCTATGCGTTGAACGCGCCACCAATTCTGGCTTCATCTGCCCCATCACTTTTAAATAAAGCCCTCTTTTGCCGTCAATCTTGTCATGAAAATCGGTTTTGGTTGGCCCAGGCAAAATCGCCGCCACATAAACCCCGCGCCCGCGCACCTCATGCGCCAAACTTTCAGTAAAAGCAATCACAAACATTTTGGTCGCATAATAAATAGATTGATAAGGCGCCGGTGCCAGACCACCAATCGACGCCATATT
>JANQQH010000278.1 GCA_028285025.1 Hyphomicrobiaceae bacterium
CAGCAAGTAACGCCTGGATCATCACTCATGAGGGGGACTTAATCACCCACCCTGCTGATGGACAAATTTTAAAAGGCATTACGCGTGAAGGAGTTATGAGGGCAGCTAAAGAACAAAACTTAACTTATATAGAGCGGGCCTTTAATATCAAAGAGGCAAAAATGGCCAAAGAAGCTTTCATATCGGCTGCCACAAATTTGGTTATGCCGGTTACCTGCATTGATAAAACCACCATAAGTGGTGGAAAACCAGGGAGAATAACCCTACAATTACGTTCCTTTTTCCATGAATTTGCCCTAATGACAACGTAAAGAGGTGTGGATTCGCAAGAGAATTTTTGTGAAAGGGGTGTATTTCTACTTAACTAATGCAATTGTTAGTCAATAGTTCTGTACCAAGACCATAAAGATAAAGGTAAAGTATTTACCTTTGTGGCCTAAATAATGAATAGTAAAACTTGCCATAACAAAACAATGGATAAATCATGGGCACCGATAAAAACCAAAACTTACAGGACGCTTTTTTAAATAATGTACGAAAAAGCAAAATACCACTTACAATTTTCTTAGTAAATGGAATAAAACTGCAAGGTGTTGTAACCTGGTTTGATAATTTTTGCGTGTTACTGCGCCGCGATGGGCATTCTCAGTTGGTGTATAAACATGCAATTTCAACCATAATGCCTGGCCAACCCGTGCAAATGTTTGAAGGGGAGCAAACTGAAGAGAGTTAAAGTTTCTCTTTCTTGCGCCTTTAAACTTTAAAAATTTTGCAAATCCTACCCATTCATGGGTTGGATATCCCTGCTTCATTGACACTTGTTTGGGCCGAGAAAAGGTCTTTATTTGTTTAAGTGAGCGTCGTACATTCAAGTAAAGAGATTTTACTTCAGGCCAATTCGTTTGACAGAACAAAAACAAACTCAATTTCAAGACAAACTTAAACAATCTCAACCAGGTGTGCAGTTTCAGGTGGAGGAAAAACCACCTGTGAGGGCGATGGTGCTTGTCCCTATAGTTGTTAAAGACCCTTCCAATACCGCTCGCGCTGGTCAACTTTCAATTCAAGACCGTATTGAAGAAGCTGAAGGTTTGGGCTTAGCTATTGATTTGGAGCTGGTCCCTTCTCAAACCGTGACGCTTCAGACCATTCGCCCTGCCACGCTTCTGGGCCGTGGGAAGGTGGAGATGTTAAAACACAAAATTCAGGCTGAAAATGTTGAGCTTGTGATTGTTGATCATGTACTGTCTCCTGGCCAACAACGCAACCTGGAGCGTGAATGGCATGTTAAGATCCTTGACCGCACAGGATTGATATTGGAGATTTTTGGACGCCGGGCCAGTACTAGGGAAGGGCGTTTGCAGGTTGAATTGGCTCATTTGACCTATCAAAAAAGCCGCCTTGTTCGCTCTTGGACCCATTTGGAGCGCCAACGAGGCGGTGGTGGGTTTATGGGGGGACCTGGTGAGACCCAGTTGGAGGCTGACAAACGTCATCTGCAAACCAAAATCTTAAGCTTGAGCAAAGAGCTGGAAAAGGTCAAAAAAACAAGGTCCTTGCACCGTAAAAAACGCCGCAAAGTGCCTTATCCCGTGATTGCATTGGTGGGCTATACCAATGCAGGAAAATCAACCCTTTTCAACCGTCTGACTGGGGCTAAAGTTGTTGCCAAAGATCAGTTGTTTGCAACGCTGGACCCAACCATGCGGGCGATTGAATTGCCAGGGGGTAATCAGGCTATCTTGTCCGATACGGTTGGCTTTATTTCTAATTTGCCGACCCAACTTGTCGCCTCTTTTCGGGCAACTTTGGAAGAAGTTTTGGAGGCAGATTTGATTTTGCATGTTGAAGATCTGTCCAACCCAAACCGTGAATCGCACAGAAAAGACGTGGTTGCCATTTTAAAAGATTTGGGTGTCAATCAAGGTCATAAAGATGATGAAACACCGATTTTGACCATTTGGAACAAAATCGATAACCTGGATGATCCTCTTTGTCAGCAGGAACAAAATGAGAGTGAAGATGGGCCTGGCTCGCTTCTCATCTCAGCCAAAACGGGGCAAGGCATTCCGGCTCTTTTGAAAATCATTGCGCGTTATTTACAAGAACAAGATATCGAGATTGAACTTTCTCTCTCGCCGGCCCAAGGGGCCATTGTCAGTTGGCTTTATGAACATGCAACTGTGACCCAAGGTGATACCTTAAGCAATGGAACAACACAGTATAAGGTGATCTTACCAAAACGTTTGTCAGGCCGCTTAGAAAAGATGCTGACGAAGGAGGCTTAATGTTACAAAGATGTGGCTGTTGGCTCATAAATTTACTTTAAAAATTAATTCATTGCTAACCGTATCGGTGAAAATGAAATCGTGAACAAAGCCCTTTTTGATTTAAATCAAGGTGTTTACATATCTTGCCGCATACAAACTTTGTAGGTGTAAAGTGTAAATTCAAGGATTTTGTGATGGGTAAGCTGATTGATCTGACAAAAGAGCAAGCCAAGGGTTATGGAACGGGACTGGTTAAATTTCAACATTGTTTGCGTGAAAGTGGCTTGTTTGAAGATGATAAATTGGCTGAATTGATCGATAGGACGCCGCGCGAATATTACATGATCACCCATATGAATGTGCAAGGGCGCAAAATGATTTGGCGCAATGGGGATTTTAACGGGTTGTCAGGTGAGAAAGTTTTAGAAGCTATTAAAACAGGCCAGTTATGGCTTTGCTTGCGCGGTTTTGACAAGGTTGCCCCTCACTATCACGATTTGATGGAAGCGGCCTTCCAAGAGGTTGGAGATGTTACTCGCCATGTGAAAACTGATCGGTCGCAAACACATCTTTTAATTTCATCGCCCAATGCCAGCGTTCTTTATCACACTGACATTCCCTTAATTCATCATTGGCATATTCGCGGTAAAAAACGGTTTTATTTATGGGAAGCTGACGACAAAACTGTTTTGCCGGATGAAACTTTAGAGGCCGTGATCTTGCGTCAGACAGAAGAAGAGATCCCTTATGATAAGGCTTGGGATGAATTTGCTAATGTTATTGATTTAGAACCGGGTGTGTCATGCACATGGCCACAAAATGGGCCGCACAAAGTTGACAATTTGGAAGGATTAAATGTTTCGGTTGTGGCGGAATATTTTACGCCTCAAGCCAAACGCAAATATGGTGTTTATTATGCCAATGGGGTTTTGCGCCGCTATTTAAATTGGGCACCAACCTCTACCCAGACAGAAGGGATCGCTGCCTATGCTAAATGCGCTCTGGCTATGGCGGTTAAAAAACTTAATCTGACCCGGGCAAAAGAACGGGATATGATATTGTCATTTTTATTAGACAACCAAAATATTGGTCGCATTATTGACCTTAAACCTGACCAGCAAAAGCCAATTTTACAATTGTAAGACCCTATTGGGGATGGAGGGCTTGTTTATGAGCCCTTTTTCTCATGCGTT
>JANQQH010000281.1 GCA_028285025.1 Hyphomicrobiaceae bacterium
AGGCGACAAAAGCCCTTGCCTGGCCCGACTTTATCCAAGGTAAGGGCACTGTAAAACTTCATTTGACAAGCTTTGGTGATAAGTGGCCGGAGATTTATCAAAATATGTTTGGTGCCCTGTTTTTTGATGTTCCTAAAGGCGGGCAGGTAACAGCTAATTTCAATCAGCTTTTGGTTGCTCAGAGCACATCCTCGGGTCAGGAAATGGCCCTTTTTCTCAACGGTAAAACTCAATTTTCAGCTCTTGGCGGTGTTGGCCATTTTGCCAAAGGCGCTTTGGTAACCGATCATGCTTATCTGAATACGTCTGATAATAAATTTACTGGAACGGGACGTTTTGATTTGCAAAATGGCGCCATTGATTGGCATATCGCCTCTTGGCCACTGTTATCACTTGAACAGACTGACAAAAATGCAAAACAAAAGTTAGACTCTTCTATCATAAGCTCAACCGAGGGGCCGGTGCTGTTAATGTGCAGTCACTTTTTGGGAGATTGGGAGACCCCGGTATTAAATAAGTACACAGTCTTGCATCTTTCACTGTTAAACAAAGGCTGCCCGGCACTTTATAAGCCTCAACCGTTGAAAAGACATGATGAGACCATTGTTCCAAGTGACAATGGACGTTAAAACTAATTTTTAAATTTTTTAAAGGGAGCGCCTATTATGAATGGTGTTTTTTTTCGTGGTCAGGTTTTTGCTGTCTTTTGTGTTTTATTCTCTAGCGTCGGTTTGGCAGAAGATACCCAAGATTTAAAAATTTATACCAGTTCTGGTGCCTATAAAATCTCTCAGACCAAGGCCTTCTTTGAACCCTTTGAAAAGACAACGGGGACCAAAATTGAGGTGGTTTCTGACGCTAATGGGCTTGATTTATTAAAAACTTGGGTCTCACAATCAAGCTCTGAAGGCGATGTGATTAACCTGACATCTTATGAAGCTGAACAGGCGTGTGATAAGGGTTTGTTGGTTTCTTTCCAGGAACAAGATATTGCCCCTGGTGCTGATGGCAGCCCTATTATGAAAGACTTTTTGGGCAATAGCCTTATGGATTGCGCTGTGCCAAATGTCGCCTGGTCCGCGTTGATGGTTGTTAAACATACAAAATTTGAAAAACAGAAGCCGCGGTCTTGGGCTGATTTTTTTAATGCTAAGAAGTTTTCTGGCCAACGTAGTTTGAAAAAATCAGCACGCTTTACCTTGGAAATGGCTTTATTGGCCGATGGGGTTGCGCCTTCGCAAATCTATGATGAGCTATCAACTGTGAAGGGGCAAAAACGAGCCTTTGGTAAATTGGATATAATTAAAGATTTGATTGTTTGGTGGGAAACTGGCCAGCAGGCCATTGATAATTTGGCGCTTGAAGACGTCAGCATGGGTACCAGCACCAATGGACGTTTATTTAATACCATTATTGCAGATGGGCTTGATGTCACTCTTGTTTGGCAGGGGCAAATTTATGATTATGACTATTGGGGCATTCCGCTAAAAACAGCCCATCGTGACCAAGCAATGGCTTTTGTGAAATTTGCCACCGCTCCTGAACAATTGGCCGCTCAGTCAAGCTGGATGCCTTATGGGCCGATGCGAGCCTCTGCTTTAAAATTTGTTAAAGAGCATGAAATTGGCAAAATGCATATGGCTCCTTACCTCACCACGACAAAGGCACACTTTCGCAAAGCTTTAAAATTTGAAGAAAGATGGTGGCGCTCTAAAGCTGGACAAGAGGTTGAGAAACGCTTTGAGGAATGGGTGAACGGCTCTATTTCATGGCCAGAGGAGTAAAGGCGTAAATGTTGATTCGAGCCTAAATGCGCGTTCAAGAGTTTCAATGTTTTTTCTCACAAGACAGAAGACTATTGTTTGTGACAATATTGTCACAAACAATCTGCAAGAAATTTCATACTTTTCCTTTTCTTTACGGCCTTAATTTTTTGTGGATTAACAGCTGAATTAATTCCATATGCGCGGTTCCATTGAAATGGAATAAATCTAATTCCCTTATTTAACTGAAAAATTTTATCAAACGTCTGGCAAGGTATTTTTTTTAAATTTTAAGATGAACGTTGCTCAGTTTTGAGCGAATTTGGCTTTGTCTGGATGCGCTTTATGGAATGATTTTTTGAGAGGATTAGAAAAGTTTCCCAGAACATACTTTTCCTCTTTCTTGAAGGGAAAAATTTTGGTTAATGTAGCTGTCAAAGGTTACAACTTAGAAGATTATCTTACGTCTGTTTACTTTGATTTCTTAGATATTACTTTAGTGCGGACCAAAGGGGGCCATTCAATGCAGTTTGCATTTGGATGGATTCGAGACATTCATTTGTCTCGAATTTAAGGGTCACTTTTGTGACCCTTTTGAAAGCGGGGAAAGCTGCCAGCATTTAATTTTAACTGCTGGCAGCTTTTTTTATGTTTGGTGTTTTTTTGCCCTGTTCATGGACCCTGTTTTGATGTTTATACTTAGTGTTGGTAGGACTGTTTAAAGTCTTCAGGTAACTTATAGGAACTTTCACTAATGAATTGTTTTTTGCTATTCATTTAGGACCCATAACATGCTTATCTGAGTGGTTTCATTTGATAGAATTGTGGTATTGTTTGGGGAATGAGTTTTTGTAAGTTGAAAATTTTTGTTTGTGTATCAAGTCTTGAGGCTGGTGTGTATGGTGTTGCCAGAAAAATTGCTTGAGAAAGTTTTATACTGGGCCCCTCTTTTTGTTGGTTTTGTTAGTCTCATTGGCGGTGTCTGGGTGTTGCAGAGTAACAATTCGCGCCTAACTAATCTTAAAGAGACTGTTGTGGTTTCTGGAATGAAACCGCTTTCAAAAAAAAATGATTTTGCGCGCAAACCCAATGCTGTTTTAAAAACCAAGCAAGAAGATCCTGAATCTGACAAAGTCATCTCCTTAAAGCAAAAGCCATTGTTAGACCAGCTAGAGACACCAAAATCTTCCATAGCCCCTGTTATACCCCCAGATAATAGCTTACAAGAAGGCGATAAACCGCTTACGAAAGTGATGGCAGATGTTCTGCGCCTTCGCGGGGGAAATGCTGGTAGCTATGGCGCTTTGGTTTATGAGGGAACGAGCAAAACAGGCACACAAGTTGTCACCGTAAAAAGAGAACACCAAGCTTTTAAAATTGGTCAGAAGGCTGGTAGGCAAGGCTTTTTGGGTCAATCTGGCCAATGGTTTGTGAACTCTAAGGGACG
Source organism: Hyphomicrobiaceae bacterium (assembly GCA_028285025.1). GTDB lineage: Bacteria > Pseudomonadota > Alphaproteobacteria > Rhizobiales > HXMU1428-3 > HXMU1428-3. Next base: position 3,211 of record JANQQH010000281.1, read on the forward strand.
CCAAATACTGCTTGCTGAATTGACTGCCTGGTGGGCCGTTAACACGGGCAAGTTAGGGGGTGTTGTTCAAGTAGCGGTTATTCCGGGTGTTGATAAAAGCGCTGTAGTGCCCTTACGCGCGCTTGTGGAAGACTATTCTAGCCATATGGGTAAACAAGGGGTTCGCTTGGAGTTAGGTGGCCAATTGGGGGCTGCTTTGGGACAAGAGTTTAAAATAAATTCTCAAAGTAATCACTATGGTTTGGCTCTGGCCAGGCTTGGTGTTTTGGGAAAACAAGCGGCTTCAAGGTGGGCGCAGGCTTTGGGGCAAAAGTTTTATACTGTTAACATTGCCCAGGGAGCGGGGGTTAAGTTTGCTCTTGGCACTTTTGAGATTAAACAAGGGTTTGAGCGCACACATAAAAACGTTTTGCGTTTAAAGCTATTGCATCAAGGGCATAAATTTGGACAGCGTCTTAATGAACATTCTGTTTCTTATGTTAGCTTGGGGTTAAAGGGGCTGAACACTCATATTGCAAAATTTGCTGTGGGCTTGAAACGCGATCAAAACCAAAAAGTTGCGTTACGCGCTCCTTTAAATGACTTGCCAGAACAGACAAAGAATTGTTCTGAGACATTCTATCAAGCGGTGCAAACCGTGCGCACAGAACGGGTGGCCTTGCTACGAAAAAAAGTAAAACCGTTATTTGTGCGTGATAAAAAATTGCCTGGACGGTGGATTTTTCGCCCGACCAGCTTTAAGCCAAAGCGTGCCTGTGCCCGTTGGAAGACTTACCGGTCTGGGCGCAAGAAATGTTTACGATGGGGGCCAAGGCGCGCCTATGTACAGACTGACTATTTGTCTGACAATGAAAAGAAGGTGTTGTTAAGCGCGCAAACACTCGTTTTTAATCAGGGCAGGGATCCTGCTTTAAAACGAAAGACACCGAACTACTGGGTCATAAACCGCATTGCCACTGATTTAAATATTTACACTCGTCAACCAATGCATCCTGCTATTTGCACAGGGGCTGTGCGTATGGTGGATTATTTTGAAGGCAATTTGGGCCGCGTTAAAAAACACATTGCTACCATGGCCCAGGTTTATGAGCAAAGTGCTTCGGTCATTGAGGCGCGGCGCCAATTATTGCAAAAATTGCTTATTAAAGAGCTTCCAGTGGAGCAAGACCAGGCTGGGTTGCCTTTGCCGAGGCCTCAAAAAGCTGATCTGGAGCAGGCGCTGTCTCACAACAACAGTCTTGCTAATCAAATGACTTATGTTTCAACACAAGCGGTTATTGCCCCCTTTAAACTCAACTCCCTTAAAAGTGATTTGATTGCATTAGGTACCACGCTTTTAGGGCAAGAGGCGGGACAAGAAATGGCCATTAGTGAGGGGTTTTTAGGCGCTTTAAAAATTGCCAAGTCATATTATGGTAAACATGGCACTGTTATTGATATGGACCGGGGGGCTGTTACCGCGATGAAACGTTTGTTCGGCGCCATGGAGGCACGGTTTTATTTGGAGCGGGCCAATCGTCAGTTAGAAGGTGTTTCGCATCATCTGCTTGGCGCACTTGATAGTTTAAGACAGGCTCATTTGAAACATTGTGTTTGTGAATAAAGGGGTCAAATTGCCTTCAGGGAGCCAAGAAGACCCCTTTTTGATGTTATTTCAATAACATTGCTAATAATATTCTTTTTAAATTTATTGACCTTCATGCTCATTTGTTCAATGCTCAAGGGGTGTCAAAATGTCTCATGTTAAAGCTGTAGGTAAAAAAACAACCTGACAAGGGATTAAATTACAGCTTCTGATTTGGTCAACTGCGCTGCTTTAATTTGTTTAACTATAGTGGCATTTATTGGGTTTGAGTGCGCTTTGAAGACAGCATTACATATGGCCTGATTATCTCCTTTTATATAGACTAACGGCACAAGTTAGATAAACTGATAGCTCATATAAATAATATGAGGGTGGAGGGAATCATGGATTTATCAACGATAGAGCCGAAGATTTTATGGCTTGGCGCATTTGTTGTTCTTTATTGGACTTATTGTATTTTCTGGGGCATTAAGGGTGCGCGCCAGTCCGAGACGGCAAGAGATTATTTTATTGCTGGCCGCGGTATTGGTGTTTGGGTGTTTGTGTTGGCCGCAACAGCCACAAGTTTTTCGGGGTGGACCTTTGTCGGGCACCCGGCAGCTATTTATACCGATGGGCTGCAATATGCCCATGTTTCTTTTTATGCCATCACCATTCCTTTTACCGGCGTTTTGTTCTTAAAACGGCAATGGATGCTGGGTAAACGGTTTGGTTATGTCACCCCGGGTGAAATGTATGCCTCTTACTTTCAAGGCGATGGCATTAGGTTGCTCGTCGTTTTAGTGGCGCTTTGTTTTTCTATTCCATATCTTGGTGTTCAGCTACAAGCTTCAGGCTTTCTGTTTAACGTTTTAACAGACGGCTTGCTTAGTGTTGAAGCTGGCATGTGGGCGCTATCTTTGGTGGTGTTTATTTATGTGGCAACAGGTGGTTTGAAAGCGGTGGCTTATGTCGACACGATGCAATGTATTATGCTAGCTGTCGGCATTGTTGTTATCGGTATTATCACCCTGAATGCTGTTGGCGGCATTGAGCCATTTTTGCAAGGGCTAAAGGACTTGGTTGCCAATGATACCGTTTTGACCAAGGAAGGCTACAGCCATTATGTGGCCATTCCAGGGGTTATTCAATTTGTTAGTCATGGCCCGACTGCTGAGGGTGGTGCATGGACTGGTGTGATGATCTTGACCTATTTGATGGCGCTTATGGGCATTCAAGCGGCCCCTGCCTTTTCTATGTGGGCTTTTTCCAACGCAAGCCCAGCGCCTTTTGCGCCGCAGCAAGTTTGGGCGTCTTCATTTATTGTTGGCGGTATTATGTTTAGCTTCACTGCTATTCAAGGCCTTGGCGCTCATCTTATTGGTCTTGATAACGCGTTAGTGCAAGCCTCCAGTGTTGCCAATGTGGTGCCTGAAGTTAAATCTGCTTTGGATGCCAAAGGTGTGAATGATTTGATGGCCATGCCGGGCCAACAGAAAAACCTGGTCCCTATTTTGATTAATTTGATGGCCGATGTGGCCCCTTGGCTTGTTGGTTTATTGGCCGTTTGTGCTTTGGCGGCTATGCAATCAACCGGTGCGGCTTATATGTCGACAGCCTCAGGCATGATCACGCGGGATTTGTTAAAGCACTTTGTTATTCCCAAAGCTTCAGATGCAACACAAAAGTTTTGGGGCCGGTTCTTTGTGGCGTTCATCGTGCTTGCCGCATTGGTGGTTGCCACTGTTTCAACAGATAAGATTGTGCTGCTTGGTGGCTTGGCGG
>JANQQH010000289.1 GCA_028285025.1 Hyphomicrobiaceae bacterium
GCCCCAATCCGGTCCGTACCGCCTGACCCACACATTCTTGGTTGATCACAGGCAACAGGCCGGGCATGGCGGCGACCCAAACGACCATGTGTCATTGGTTGACGCGGCCATGCCCGGCATGTTGCCTGTGATCAACCAAGAATGTGTGGCTCAGGCGGTACGCACCGGATTGGGGCTAAAAGCGCAGATTAATTTGTTCTCTCGCTTTGATCGCAAAAACTATTTTTATCCTGATTTGCCTCAAGGCTATCAAATCTCGCAGTTTCAATTCCCCATTGTAGGTGAAGGCAAAGTGCTGATTGATTTGAAAGATGGCAGCACCCATGAGGTCGGCATTGAGCGCCTGCATTTGGAACAAGATGCCGGCAAAAGTTTGCATGACCAACACCCTGATTATTCCTATGTCGATTTTAATCGCACCGGCGTGGCTTTGATGGAAATCGTCTCAAAACCAGACATCCGCTCTAGCGAGCAAGCCAAAGCTTATGTGACCAAGCTGCGCACCATCCTGCGCTATTTGGGCACATGTGATGGCAATATGGAGCAAGGCTCAATGCGCGCAGACGTGAACGTTTCTGTGCGCCGCCCAGGCGATGGACTTGGTACCCGTACAGAGACCAAAAATGTAAACTCCATTCGCTTTATTGGTCAGGCCATAGATTATGAGGTCGGCCGGCAAATCGATGTGTTGGAAGAGGGCGGAACCATTGACCAGGAGACCCGGTTGTTTGATCCAAAATCGGGCAAGACCAGGTCGATGCGCTCAAAAGAAGAAGCGCATGACTACCGTTACTTCCCCTGCCCAGATCTGTTACCGCTTCAGTTTGAGCAAAGCTTTGTTGATGCTTTGAAAGCCGACTTGCCTGAATTGCCCGACGAGAAAAAAGATCGCTTTATTGAAAAATTTGGGCTCTCTCCTTATGACGCAGGCGTGTTGGTCTCTGACCGCGCCTCTAGTGATTTTTTTGAAGAAGTTGCCAAAGGACGTGATGCAAAATTGGCCGCTAACTGGGTGATAAATGAATATTTTGGCCGCTTAAACAAAGAAGGCAAAGAGATTGCCACCAGCCCGATCAACGCAGATCAATTAGGCGGGGTGGTTGATTTGATCTCTAAGGGCGAAATTTCAGGAAAAATCGCCAAAGACCTGTTTGACATTGTTTGGCAAGAAGGGGGCGACCCGGCCAAAATTGTTGAAGAGCGTGGTATGAAACAGGTCACAGACACAAGCGCTATTGAGGCCATAGTTGATGAAATCATTGCCAATAACCCAGGCCAAGTGGAACAGGTAAAAGAAAAACCTCAATTGCTAGGATGGTTTGTTGGTCAAGTGATGAAAGAAAGCAAAGGCAAAGCCAACCCGCAAGCGGTCAATGAAATTTTAAAAGAAAAGCTAGGGCTTTAAAAAAGCACCGCGGTTAGTTTGCCCCTTAATGTCCAGAAACAAGAACCAAGAAGAATCTCTTGTCTATGATCAAGCCGCCCAATTTTACGACAATCAATCGCGCCCCAATTTAACCATGATGCCGTTTGTCACCATTGACCCAGACATGTTGATGCCATCTTCCCTAAATGTTAGTGGCGGGTTATCGCCATTGGCACTTTTACAAATTTTAACAACTTCATATTGGTTTTCAAGTATGGAAACCAACTCTGATGTTAGCCGATAAAAGCTGGCATGTGTACCAGGAACAAAACGGCTCAGCGAATTGGAATGATGCGGTGTTCAGGCAGATTGTGGTATTTGATTGTTTAAAAACATTATTATAATACTGATTTATATGAGACTTTCTAATACGAAGAGCTTTGCCGATAAATAAAGATTCCTCACTTTGTGACCAATGATGCGAGGGTTTAATAAATTAAAAAAGAAATTTTTTTTAGTTCATATTTCCAGACTTAATTGCCTATCATGAGCTTCACTTCACTGTGCAATGGGTGATTTCTACAAGAAATTATATGCTTTAATATCATAACAACAAATACAAACTGAGACCATTAACCCTATTGATTCATTGTTAAAAATTCAGTTCAATCGTAATTGGTATTTTTTCTTTACCGCTTGTATGCTAAAAACCAATCAAAATTTTAAGTTGTTTTGAGAAAATGAATTATCGGCTGCGGGTAAATAAGCTAAAAAATGAAACCTTTTGCGAGTTTAAAAAGACACCTTTAATGAAAAGTGTACGGCAGTCTTTATAAACTTCTTAAAAAATTCTGATTGATGACGGGACAACAATTTATATGAAAATCAAAAAGATACTTATTGCAAACCGGGGTGAGATCGCCATCCGGATCATGCGCGCGGCAACAGAATTAGGCATCAAAACAGTCGCTATTTATGCCAAAGAAGACCGCCTCTCTTTACACAGGTTTAAAGCCGATGAAGCATATCAAGTAGGCGCAATAAGTGAGGAAAAGTCCAAAAATAAATTACTGGGTCCAGTTCAATCTTATTTAGCGGTTGAGCAAATTATTGAAATTGCCAAACGTGCTGGTGTTGATGCGATCCATCCTGGGTACGGCTTTTTGTCTGAAAACCCCGAATTTGCTGATCAGGTTGTAGCCAATGGTATGATCTTTATTGGCCCCAAAGGCGATATTATGCGTCAGTTAGGCAATAAGGTCAGCGCGCGCGAAGTGGCAACAAATGCTGATGTGCCTGTTCTACCTGCTTCAAAACCCTTGCCACAAGATCAAGACGCGGTGCGTGCCATTGCAAGTGATATTGGTTATCCTGTGATGTTAAAAGCCAGTTGGGGTGGTGGAGGGCGCGGCATGCGCGTGATCCAAAATGAACAAGAGCTGGACCGTCTGGTGCCGGAAGGCCAGCGTGAAGCTGAGGCCGCTTTCGGCAATGGTGAAGTCTATTTGGAAAAGTTCATTGACCGAGCACGCCACGTTGAAGTGCAAGTGTTGGGCGATTTAGAAGGCAATTTGGTGCATTTGTTTGAACGCGATTGTTCCATCCAGCGGCGCAATCAAAAGGTGATTGAGCGCGCACCAGCTGTTTATTTGTCTGATGAAAAACGCCAAGACCTGTGTAATTCAGCCGTCAGATTAGCCCGCCAGGTTGGTTATCATAATGCCGGCACCGTTGAATATTTAATGGATGAACGCACAGGTGAGTTTTATTTCATTGAAGTGAACCCGCGCATTCAAGTTGAACACACAGTGACAGAAGAGATCACTGGTGTTGATATTGTCAAAGCCCAAATTCTGATCGCCCAAGGTGAGCGCATTGGTGAGACAGGTTCTGGGGTGCCCAAACAAGAGAATATCAAGATGTATGGCCATGCCATTCAATGCCGGGTAACAACAGAAGATCCTGAAAACAACTTTGTGCCAGATTATGGCCGCATTACCTTTTATCGTAATGCCTCCGGTTTTGGTGTCCGTCAAGACGCTGGCAACGCCTATACCGGAGCAATCATCAATCAATATTATGATAGTTTGCTGGAAAAACTAACCGTTTGGGCAGCCACACCAGAAGATGCCATTGCCCGGGTTTTGCGCGCGTTAAAAGAGGTGCGCATCCGCGGGGTGACCACGAACATTTCCTTTTTGGAAAATTTAATCTCTCACCCGATCTTTAAAACAGCTGAATACACAACAACTTTTTTGGATAAAACGCCAGATCTGTTCACGTTTCCAAAGCCACAAGATCGCGCTTCCAAACTGTTGGACTATATCGCTGATGTCAGTGTCAATGGCAATAATCTTGTTCTTGGGCGCAAAACACCCAAAGTACGTGAGTTAGGCTCTATCCCACCAGCTTTTTCTCTGTCTGAAAACCAAAACCCTTCTACCCAACTAACAGCTAAAATGATTTTAGACAAAGAAGGACCGGCCGCTGTTTCTCAATGGATGCTTGAGCAAAAAAAGGTGCTGTTAACAGACACCACCATGCGCGATGCTCACCAGTCTTTGCTAGCAACACGCATGCGTACCTTTGACATGGCTGTCATTGCCCCCTTTTATCATCAACAGCTCTCAGGCCTGTTTAGCGTTGAATGTTGGGGCGGAGCAACGTTTGATGTCTCTATGAGATTTTTAAAAGAATGCCCTTGGCAACGCCTAGAGATGTTACGCCAAGCTATGCCCAATATGTTGTTGCAAATGTTGTTGCGCGGATCGAATGCGGTTGGATACACCAATTACCCTGACAATGTTGTACGCTCTTTTGTGGCCCAAGCGGCTAGCTCTGGGATTGATGTTTTCCGCGTGTTTGACAGTTTGAACTGGGTGGAAAATATGCGCGTATCCATGGATGCAGTGCTTGAAAGCGGCAAATTACTCGAGGCCACATTGTGTTACACAGGTGATCTGTTAGACCCTAATGAAAAGCAATACACCCTTGATTATTATCTAAAAATGGCGCAAGAGCTTAAAGAGGCCGGTGCGCATATTTTAGGGGTCAAGGACATGGCCGGTGTGTTAAAGCCAAAGGCAGCCCATCAATTGGTCTCAGCTTTGAAACAAGAAACAGGATTGCCTGTTCACTTGCATACTCATGACACCAGCGGCATCGCTGCCTCCACTTTGTTAGCCGCGTGTGAGGCTGGTGTCGATGCGATTGATGCGGCTATGGACTCATTTTCAGGTTTGACCTCACAGGCCAATTTAGGATCCTTAGTTGAGGCGCTACGCTACACCCCGCGCTTCCCTGAGCTTTCAAATGAAACGATCCGTGCCGTCTCAGACTATTGGGGCCATGTGCGCGATCAATACGCTGCCTTTGATGTTGATATTAAAGCCGGCCTTTCCGAAATTTACCTCCATGCTATGCCTGGTGGACAATACACCAACTTGCAAGAACAAGCGCGCTCGTTAGGTCTATCAGAGCGTTGGCCTGAAATTGCGCTGACTTATGCCAAGGTTAACGAGATGTTCGGTGACATTGTGAAAGTGACACCAAGTTCAAAAGTTGTCGGCGATATGACCTTGTTTATGATTTCTGCCGGCCATAGCGCTGAAGATGTTTTGTCACCAGATATTGAAATTGCATTTCCTGAGTCTGTAGTACAATTTTTCCGAGGTGATTTGGGCCAACCCCCAGCTGGCTTCCCTGAGGCATTGCAACAAAAGGTACTGAAAGGGGAAAGCCCCCTATCAGTACGCCCAGGCGCGTTACTTGAACCTATTGATTTAGATGAAACGTCAAATCAATTATCAAAAAAAATAGGGAACGAAATCACGAACGAAAACTTAAATTCATACCTCATGTATGAAGATGTATTTTTAGATTTTGCAGCCTTCACAAAAAAATATGGTGACTTGTCTGTACTGCCAACCGGGGCGTTTTTCTATGGTTTGAAACCGGGTGAAGACATCTCCGTTGAAATTGATACTGGTAAGGTGGTTGATATTAGTTGCATTGCCATTGGTGAAGTTGATGACAAGGGGATGCGCGATGTGTTTTTTGAATTAAACGGTCAGCCACGTTCTATTCAAGTGCTAGATCGCTCCCAAGCACAAGACGAACTGGAACATAAAAAAGCAGACCCTGATAATGAAGCTCATGTTGGTGCTCCTATTCCAGGAATGATTGGCGCCATTCATATTGCACAAGGCCGTTCAGTGGAAGCCGGTGAATTGTTATTAACACTTGAAGCCATGAAAATGGAAACATCTGTTTATGCTGACCGCTCAGGCAAAGTTTTATCTGTCTATGTTAAAGAAGGCATGGAGGTAGAGCACGGCGCCTTATTATTAGAATATGAATCTTAAAATTTAACCAGGCATCATATGTTCTGTCGTTAAAAAATGAATGCTCTGTAACATAGACCTTGCGTTTCGTTATGAAACACAAGGTCTATGTCTTTAAAGTTCGTGTTTGGAACGGTCAAAGCAGCGTTTAATCTTTTGCAGGTTTCTGACTGTCGGTTATTCCAATGGTTTTTTGAGTTAATAGCATTTTTAAGGAAAAGAAGGGGGGCTTTTAAAATAAGACTTTAAAAATATTATCTATGAGCTCTTCGAAAATGTTGTCGCACAAAGCTTTGCATCGCTTAATGAAATTGTTATTTCTAAGCCTGATTTAAAGCCCCATATTTTTGTTCGAATTAACAATTTTTCGCGCGCTAGACGAGCTCATTAGCTTTCGCGTCTCGAACCAGACGTGACAAATTATCATTTGTCCTAATAAAAATCACACTTACTTGATTAACCAGCACCTATCACCAGAGATAAGCAGTTTTATTTCCAACGTCTCCAATCCAATCTAGGTCCTGTTTGAACGCTGCACGATTTGAAAGCTTATAAACAAACAGCAGCATCAGAATATTACCAGGCCTGCCCGATGTTAAACCTCTAAACCACAAGACATGCTGACTGAGTGCGTTGCTTAAAGCTCTGATCTTACCCCTCAAGCCATACCGCCAACAAAGGCCTGGGTATCTTGTAAAGTGGTCAAGCTCAACCGTACCGTGCCGTGGCATCCTTTGCGCGCACAAGTGAATTTGGCTTCCAGCTCATCTAAATACAAATAGTGCCAATCATTTTCTTTAAGCAACTGTTCAGGCCATTCATGACGACCATGGCCGCAAACACGGCAGGTGACTTCAATCGGCTGATCACAAGCCAAATCACTCAATTGCAAATTTTCTTTCCAACTCATTACCAAAAATCCTCCATGTTAGGAATGCGTGTGTACGAAATTTTGCCGCCTGCATAGCCCCCCGGCGGGGGACACCAAGAGCCCAAGCTAATAACGGTACGTCCATATTTATTATTTAACTGATCAGTTAAAGCCGCAATTGTCTCCCACTTTCCCCGGTTACGATCTGCTTGTAAAAACAGATCCAACTGATGTTCATTTTGCGGCGACAGATCATAAAGGGCAACGCCAACCTGTTTAACCTTACGCTCCCCATCAAGCTCGTTAAGCGCATGTTGCCAAATTTCATCCAACCCTCTAAGGCAAGCCTGATCATCATGAACGTGATAAAGGGCAACCTGTTTGCCCCAGCGCCAGTTATGCCCCTTTAAAGAAAGCCACATATGGCCTGAATAAAAGCCTGCCCGGCGCATCCGCCGCGCTGCCTTAACCAACAACAATCGAGAACAATTCCTGGCATGAAATAAAGAGCGCCAATCAGGCGGCAAAATCCGAGAGTGACCATACATACACCGTTTAGAAGGCTGGGCATGAATGTCATATCCATGCAAGGCATACCAAAGCCGTTCACCAGTGACATTACCCCATAATTTGCGCATATGTTTTGGATCAAGACGCCAAAGCGCGCGCATGGAAAAAATTCCCGCTCTCATCAAGCGTTTATGCATCCGTTTCCCGATCCCAGGCACATCTTCCAAGGGTTGGCACAATAGAGGAGTCGGCATATCTTTTGGATGCCAAATCGTTAACCCATCAGGTTTGTTCACTTTACACGCCATCTTGGCCAATTGCCGATTGGCCGCAAAGCCAATAGAGCAGGTGATCGACGCGCCTATATTATCTCTTAACTTTTGCTTGATTTGCTGCCCGACCATTTCAGGATGATGTTTATCGCGCCCATCCAACCGACAGGTAAGCTCATCAATTGATTTCACCGCTTCAATAGGCAGAACGCTAGAAATCTCATTGAGCAAAGCATGATGGGCGCGCCGATATAAATCGGGGCTTTGGGGCACCAATACCAATTCAGGACAAATAGCTTTGGCTTGCCTGATCGGCATAACATTTTTAACCCCAGCCCGTTTGGCTTCTTTTGAACAAGCAATAACGCAGCTATGGTCCTTTGTCTCAAACGGTGTGACACCAACAGGGCGCCCCCGCAAAGCAGGGCGGGCCTGTTGTTCAACAGAGGCAAAAAAACCATCAAAATCAAGATACAAATATTCTAGCGTTTTGGGTTGGCGCATAAGGAGCCCTGGTTATATGTTTATGAAAAAAAAGAACATAAAAAGAACATAGTGGGAGAATAAGAGGAGGGCAAGAGGCATAATAAAAATTTTTAAAGACGTTTATTGTGCCGATTGACTAAAAAATCTAACGCGGGAGATGAAATACATTCGATAG
>JANQQH010000293.1 GCA_028285025.1 Hyphomicrobiaceae bacterium
ACGCTTTTTCGCATCATCAACAGACCCGCGCAAGGTTGGCGGTAGGCGCCAGACAATGTCGCCGGGTTCGGCTTGGTCTTTGGGATTTGCGTTGACGTCGCTTTCCCCTTCAAACTTAAACCCTTTGTCTTGCATGATTTTTATCACTAAGCTTTTCTTTAAATAGCCATTGCTGCCGTCAGCCCATTTGTCGGGGCGATCTTCTTGTGCGTGGTGTTGAACGATACCAACAATGCCCCCTGGTTTTAAAATGTCATAGGTTTCATCCAAGGCTTGGGAGAGATAATTTCCTTTTTCATTTAAGCGTACCAGATGGTGCAAAGCCCGGATGAACAACACAACGTCAGCTGTGCCGTTTAATTTGTCGGGCATTTGACCATATTGGTAAGCGCTTATGCGGGCGCTATCTGGGGTTCTCCAACCGGCGGCATCTCTTGTCCAGGTGTCGACCCAGATTGTTTTGCGTTCTATGAATTGTTCATCTGCAAACCAGAAATACGGCCACATTTTTTGGGCGTAATCAATGCCGATCAAATGGCCGTCTTTGCCCAGATAGGGGAGCAAGATTTTGGTGTACCAGCCTCTTCCAGGGAGCACTTCGGCCACTGTCATACCAGGTTTAATCCCGAAGAATTTTAGGGTTGCTTTAGGGTTTCGGTATTTATAACGGGCCTTAGCTGCCTCTGGTTGGCTGCTCAAAATGTTTGCAAGGCGTTTGTCTGGGTTGGCGTGATTATCTGCTTTTGCGCTGCCGGTGACAAGAGCAAAACAGATAGCAGCTATGATCATTCTTAAATGGTTAGTACGCATATCTACCCCCTTTGTGGGCCCCTTTGCACGAATGGGCAATGAATGTTTTCAAGGTTCAAATATAAAATACCGGTTTATTGCCCTTTTATTGTCAGTTTCGTTTTTTGGACTATAACAAATAATCTGTAAAATTGAGGTGACATTTTGTTCACTTTTTTGCTTTTGATAAAAAGACGTGCAAGCTGAGCTATTTGTTGTTGAAACTTTTATCTGGGTTGGAAAATATGGATTTTAATCCCTTTCCCAAAGGGCTGCTATTTGTACAAGGGCTGTGAGTTTGGAAACGGTCAGTGTAGGGGCTTGTTCCCAGGGGTCAAACACAGCAGATGGATTTCTTTTCACCCATATTGTTTGCCAACCGCATGCCGCTGCACCGATAACATCAAATGGATTGCTGGAGACAAGCCAGGTTGAATCAGGTGTTGTTTGGGTTTGTTCAATAAAATGTGCGTAAAAGCGAGGGTCGGGTTTAAAGGTTTGGACATCTTGGGAGCTTACGATGGATGAAATCGTATTGTCTAGGCCTGCATGCAGCAATAGTTTGGAAATGTCTTGCGACAAACCATTTGAAAATGCATGTAGTCTTGCCCCTTTTTGTTTTAGTTGCGTTAAGGCAGGCGTGACATCTGGAAAGGCATCTAAGGCTAAATACTTATCCATCAGCGCATTTTTATCCTCTTGAGAGATCTGGATATTATGGGTTTTGCAAGTAAAATCTAAGGCGTCCTTGGTGACATTTGAAAAATCTTTATAGGCGCCCATTAAACCCCGGCGGAAGGTATATTCTAATTGTTTTGCGCGCCAGGTCTGGGCAAAAATATCTGCCTTGTTATCGATATAGGTTGGCAGGGCCGTTTTGATCGCATCTGTGTTGACGAGTGTACCGTAAATATCTAGGGCAAGTGTTATTGGCATTCTTGTTGTTCTCCCCTTGTTAAAAAATTTTTTAATTAATGATGTAGAAGCTTTCTTTATTCGTCAAATCAAGCTGGGGCAGAAACGCGGCGACATTGCTAAAACACTAAAACCTATCGATACTGCAAAATACTTAATCGCCCTTACTTTCTGGTTTTCGCGTTCTTTCTCGTGGGGCCTATAAAGTGAATGAATTGCGAGCGATCAAAGGTGACGCGCTTAAATTGATTTCTGATCAATAAGCTAAAAATCGAAGGCTTAGTTTTGTCGTTTACAAACGAAACGTGCCATTTGTCTTAACATCTCAGCGCGTTCGCCAAACGGTTCCAGAGCATAAAGAGCGCCATCGTGTAAATTTTCTAAAAATGTGTGCGCTTTTTCGATCCCCAGCGCAGAGACCAGGGTGGCCTTGCCGCTGGCCTCATCCTTGCCTGGTGTTTTGCCAAGATCAGTTGCGGTGCCTACAACATCGAGCAGATCATCTTTTAGTTGAAAGGCAAGGCCGAGTTTTTCGCCGTAGAGGTTTAATGCTGCCCTTGCATGATGGTCTGCCCCGCCAATGATGGCACCGGCCTGGCTGGCAAAGGCAATGAGAGCGCCGGTTTTTTGCGCATGGATTTGGATGACATCAGCAAAGCTTGCCGGATCAGTGGCTTGTTCAGCGGCAAGATCACGGATTTGACCAGCCACCATGCCGGTTTTGCCTGCAGCTTTTGCAAGTTCATTCACCAGCTGGGCTTTGATCAAGGCATTGGCCGGGGTTGCATTGGCGCTGATCAATTCAAAGGCAAGCGCTTGCAGAGCATCGCCGGTTAATACCGCGGTTGCTTCCCCTTTGGCTTTCCAGACCGTTGGGCGGCCACGACGTAACTCGTCATTGTCCATGCTGGGCAAGTCATCATGCACCAGGGAATAACAATGGATACACTCAATGGCGAGCGCTGTTGCCTCAACCAATTGGGGGTCACTTGAAAATAAAGCTGAGGAGGCATGAACCAAAAACGGGCGTATCCGCTTGCCACCGTCTAAACTGGCCAGACGCATACCTTCGATAAGTTCAAGGGTTGATTGGTCTTGATCGTTTAGCGCCACTTTAAGGCTATTTTCAACCTTGTTTGCCACTTTTGCTAATTCAGCTTTAAAATTGTCCTCATTCATGGAATAACACTGTCTTTGAATTATTTTCTGGTTTTGGCCCTTTTTGGCTGACAGTTTTAAAGGAAAAGGCTTTTTTTACAAAGCTTTTCATGTTGCATGCGTTACTTTCACGCTCTGACAAGTCGATCGAAAAAACGAGCTTGGTCCTTCTCTCTTTCCGGGATATGGGGGGTTTTGTGGCGTATTCTGATTGGCGGGGTTGTTTTTTGTGTGCTGTTGACTGTTTGCCTGCGCTTTGTTGACCCGCCTGTTTCCAGTGAAATGTTGCGCGCAAAATTTAATGGCCAAATCATCAAACAGGACTGGGTGCCGATTGAGCAAATTTCCCCTCATTTGATCAAAGCCGTGATTATGGCGGAAGATGCCCGTTATTGTTTGCACAATGGGGTGGACTGGCGCCAAATGGAACAAGCCTGGAAAGAAGCGTGGGAGGGGGCGAAAAAGCCGCGCGGGGCCAGTACCATCACAATGCAAACTGTGAAGAATTTATATTTATGGTCTGACCGCTCTTACTTACGCAAAGCGGTGGAAATGCCGCTGGCTTATTTGATTGATTTTGTTTGGCCCAAAAAACGCCAGCTGGAAATTTACCTTAATATAGTTGAGTGGGGCCCAGGGGTTTACGGCGCAAAGGCGGCGGCGCGTTATCATTTTAAAACCACGCCTTTGCGGCTATCCTCGCGCCAAGCAGCACAATTAGCTGCTTCGTTGCCCAATCCGATTGTGCGCCGGGCCGGGCGGCCGGGGCCATTAACGCGTCGCATTGCACACATTGTTCATAAGAGGATGAAAACGGCTCAGCCTTGGGTGAAATGTGCGCTGAAATAAGATTTGCCAAACGAGGAAAAGGGCTGTATAAGGCACTGTTTACGGCCCTGATATTGGGGGTTGTTCCTTGAAAATATTTGATTTGCTTGGCAGTGTAACCTTTTATCGGGTTTTTGCTGTTTTAGCGTGCTTTGAAAGTTTAAGAGGCTGTTATGGCAGTTCCAAAGAGAAAAGTTTCACGGATGAAGCGCGGCAACCGGCGTTCGCATGATGCGCTTGCCACACCGACTTATGTTGAAGACAAAGAGTCTGGTGAATTGCGCCGTCCGCATCATATTGACTTGAAAACGGGTAAATATCGTGGCCGGCAAATTCTTGAGCCACAAGATGAATTTTAAGATTCATTCTTAAAATACTATTGTTTTCAGTTACTTAAAAGATTTAAGCATGCTCTTTTTGTTGTAAAAAGAGCATGCTTTTCTGTGTGCGGGGTCAAGGGCCTTGATCTTGGCAGGGAAATTAGGCTCTAATGCCTTTTATAGCACGGGTTGGTTGGGCCAGTCCTTTAAGAGCGTTTCACCTTTTGATAGACTCAAAGTAACGCTCTGAATAGATGCTTGTTAAAAACCATTGGGAGTGTGTTTTTATGCTGCTTAATCTGCCTTGGACGATTGTATCGCTTATTCTTTACAACATTATTGCTTTTACGAGTAGTGAGGCGCAAGCGCCTGAAGCCCCCTTTAATGTTGAACTTTTCTCAATGGATCTGCTGTCAGGGGGTAATTGGAGCTTTACTTTGGGGGATCTGGTGTTGCTCATTGCCTTTATTGCCCTGTTCATTGAAATTGTAAAATCAGCCCGCATTAGCAATGTGGCTTTGGTTGACCATGGACTTTCAATCTTAGTGTTTATCATTTGTTTGGTTGAATTTATTTTGGTGCCACAAGCGGCAACATCTTTGTTTTTCTTCATTATGTTTACCGCTTTAATTGATGTGGTTGGGGGGTTTTCAGTTGGCCTTTCTGCAGCGCGCAGAGACTTAGGGGTTGGGTAATTTTAAGCATTCGGACCATTTATTTTTGTTTGGTCATAAAATTTTCGTTTCATGAGGGTTTAATCTCAGCTAAAAGAATTTAACTAGAGCATTCCTCTTTTAGATGAATTCAATAAAATGCTCTCATTTTTGTTTAAGCGTTTCATTTAAGTGGTGCTTTAGGTTTCCCAACAGTCAAACCGCACTGCTTCCCAAAACCGGTGTCCACTTTTGGGCGGAACGCTCTAATTGTTAGATCTTGTTGATTTTGCTTGTTTTAAAGGAGTGGGTGTTATGATTTTAAGTTTGCCATGGATTTTGGTTTCAGTGATTTTGTACAACATTATTGTGTTTATTTGGGGCCCTGATAAAGCCGATGCCGTGACCGGTGAATTTGACCCTTCTATTGTTTTCAATGAAGTTCTGTTTCAAATTCCAATGCTCTCAGGGGCAACTTGGAGCTTTACGCGGGGCAACCTGTTGGTCATCTTTACCCTTGGCCTATTGTTCTTAGAAATTTTAAAAGCCACGCGCACAGGCGGAAACAGCTTGGTTGATCATGCGCTGTCTACCATCGTATTTGTCATCTGCCTGATTGAATTTCTAACCGTAAAAGAAGCAGCAACTTCAGTCTTTTTCATCATCATGTTCATCGCACTGATTGATGTGATTGCTGGCTTTTCCGTCACCATTCGGGCCGCCCGGCGCGACCTTAATGTTGGCGCCGGCATGCCAACGCACTAAGTTTTGTCTCACGGGCTATTCTGCAGCCCAATGGGCTGCAGGCCCTGCGACGGCGCGGCTTTTTAGTGGCACTTTAGATGCCCACCAGCAACCGTGCTAAGCGCCGGGCACCGCTGGCGCGGGACGCCATGGGCGCTCGCCTAAGGCTCACTTCCTTCTTTCGTGATGTTCGTTTTTTAATTGTTTGGCTCATAGGCTATTCTGCTGCCTTTTTAGTGGCACTTTAGATCCCCACCAGCAACCGTGCTAAGCGGCGGGCGCCGCTGACGCGGGACGCCATGGGCGCTCGCTAACGCTCACTTATTTTGTTTTGTCTCACGGGCTATTCTGCTGCCCTAAGGGGCAGCAAGCCCTGCGACGGCGCGGCGCTAAGCG
>JANQQH010000294.1 GCA_028285025.1 Hyphomicrobiaceae bacterium
TTATCCTTTGGTTTGAAAGAAAAGTCGGTTAATTGGTTGTTGAGCAAAAACCCCTTGACCATTTGCCCCGAGCCAAACGCCCCTTCAATGCTGCTGGTCATGGAAACCACATTGCCTTGGCGATCAACAATAGAAATATGGCTGGTCCCCCCCGCCTCTATAGTTGCATCCTGGCCTAGCATCGCCCTTGTGCTCATTGGCGGGTTGCCAGGCAAAGCCTTTTTCATCGCACGGTCCAGTTGAATAAGTTTGGCACGGTTTCCCAAATAAGCCCGATCCAGAAAACCAGTTGGTTGCGGGATAAAATCAGCGTCAGCCATATAATGATTACGGTCAGCATAGCTAAGCTTTTCTGCCTCTGCGATAATATGCAAAGCTTCTAAATTCGGCTGACTGCCAAGAGAGAACCGCTCAGCGATCCCCAAAATCATCGCCACCGTTGTCCCACCTGAAGAAGGCGCGCCCATGCCGCAAACCTTCCATTTATGATACGCCCCGCAAACAGGAGAGCGCTCAAGTGCCTTATAGTCTTTTAAATCTTCCACGGTCATGGTGCTTGGCACAGCCGGGGCTTTTTGTGCCGTCTCAACAATGGCTTGTGCCAATGGGCCTTGATAAAAGCCTTGCGCCCCTTGTTCTGCAATGGTTTGCAATGTGTCTGCCAGGGCCAGATTTTTCAAAAGAGTTCCCTCTGGCAGTGCTTGTTGTTGTTCATCAAAATATAGCTTTTGTGCTGGCGCGTTAAAAAAGGAAGCCTTTTTGCGAACAAGCAACGCGTGTAAGCGGTGCGAAACCTTAAATCCATTACGCGCCTTATCAATGGCAGGGGCAAAAAGCTTGCCCCATTCCAGTTTGCCAAATTGCTTGTGCACTTTTTCCATCATGGCAATCATACCTGGCACCCCAATGGAGCGACCAGAGCGCACAGCTTCCCCAAAGCCCAAACGTGAACCATCCTCTTTTAAGAATAACGTCTCTTTAACCCCGCGCGGTGCCGTCTCGCGCGCATCAAAACTTTTTAACGTCTTTGAAGCCTCATCCCATAACAGTAAGAACGCCCCCGCGCCAATACCAGAAGATTGCGGCTCCACCAACGTCAACATCAGTTGCGCCGCAATGGTAGCATCGACCGCATTGCCCCCTTGTTCAATGATATCGCGCGCCGCTTGGCTGGCATGGACATTGGCGGTTGCCACCATAAAGTTTTTGGCAGTAACTTCCTTGACCTCACGAAAGCCGGTGCCAGCTTCCGGCGACCAGCGGCTTTGCACATGATCTTGCAAAAAGGGGCGCTGCCACATCCACAAACCACCGCCAACGATACCAAACAACACCAAAATCAAGATTAACCGCTTCATCTAAAACAACTTTCTAACACTTAGCCTCAAGTCATAAATTTTATAAAAGTAGATTTTTGCGTTTTTAAGTTATTTGTCAAGCACGGTTGCTGATGGGCATCCAAAGTACCATTAAAGAAGTTGTGCAGCGCGTGTTTTATCCGTGA
Organism: Hyphomicrobiaceae bacterium; assembly: GCA_028285025.1. Taxonomy (GTDB): domain Bacteria; phylum Pseudomonadota; class Alphaproteobacteria; order Rhizobiales; family HXMU1428-3; genus HXMU1428-3. Next base: position 1,505 of record JANQQH010000294.1, read on the forward strand.
AAAACAACTTAAAAACGCAAAAATCTACTCAAGGGATTTAAGACTTAATCTTAAGTGTTAGAAAGTTGTTTTATATGAAGATTGATAATTCATTACTAAAAACAAGAGCAAAAAAGATTCGAACGATGAAAGGCCGATATTGAACAACCCCTCACCCTTGGCGCTCACGGACCAATTGAGCTTTATGTGCTGATTTATGAGGATGAATAGTTTGTTGGCATTGTTTGCTAAAAGGTAAAACAGCCCAAAAAGCCAAATTTGCCTGAGGTTTAAAAAACTTATCCCCGCCCTTTGAAACGCTTCCATAATTAAAATTCATTTTTAATATAGAAGGTTTAAAGATGAATGGCTCAGATAAGCGTCTTGAATGTGATAGGCTCACGCAAGAAATATGGGAGGCTATTGAAAAAAGAAACAATCAAAACAGAAGGCTTGCAAATGCTGAAAATGGCATAACAAATGTGCGTGGAGACTTATCACATTTAGAAAGCGATTTAACAATTAGGAAAAATCAATTAACGACTGCTAAAGTTGCAAGCAGTTTGGCTGGCCCTATCATTTGACGTTCAGCTGGAGCTGCTTCTATTAGATTGTTACAAGATCAGGTTAGAGAACTTGAAGATAAAATCCGTAATAAGAAAGATCGGCTTGCATTTTTCACACGAGAAAAGTTTGATGCTGAAGATGAAAAAAACAATCAAGAATAAATTATTAATAGACTTAGGGCTTTAAAAAGGAGAATAGGCTGCAACTAGTTCGTTTTATAAATTAGCATTTATTCATGCTTTATATCAGTTGGTATAGTTGGCAAAGTTAAAGGAAAAAAGCCACCAGGACGTGCCGATCGTTTATCCAACTTTTTAACTTCTGTGTCGGAGAGTTTTTTTTCAGTTGCCAATAATAGGGGTTCCCATTTGGGAGGTAGTTTTTGAGTATGTTCCAACCTCTTTAACATAAGATAAAGAGCTACAGGCTTAAACTTATAAAACGTTTCTTTAAGAGAAAGTTCGATCAAGTAAATATGAGCAGGCACATGATCTTGACCCATTAAAAAAAGTAAATTCATGAGAGCTTGTCGTCTTTTTCGTTCTGCGAAATTATGAAAATCCATTCGCCAAATTGCTCTTAGGTCTTCCATTGGAAAAGTCGGTAAGCCTTCTTCAACAATCTTCTGGTGATTGATCTCAAGCATCTCTTTTGCGAGGCAAAAAAGTGTTTCGGGTGCTTTTTCAGTCAAAATATCAAATCGCCACTTTAATCGGTACCCCCCCAGTTCTTGGTCGAAGTTAACTGTTGGGCTATCTGGGTAGCGTTTTTTATAATATTTGAACAATAGTTGTTCTGCCTTTGAACATCGATTGGTAGCCAAAGCAGCTTTATATATTTCAAATTTTTTTGGGGGTAAAAATGTCTCGGCGAGAGGTATTTGATGGTCTCTAAAAAATAGATCTTGGCAAATTTTATCAACACTGGTGTAGCTCAATCGTAATTTTTTCTCTTCTGGATCAAGTTCATCAAACCCTTTGCAGCCCTTTGGCACTTTGTTTGAGTTTGTAATGGATACAGGAGGCTCCTTTTTCTCTGGAACGCGCTGCCTTTCCATCAAAATCACGATCAGCAAAATAACAACAGCTATTATAGCGCTAATATTAAACATCGATTGTTATTCTCCAGCAAATACTGAGACCGCCCCTTAATTACCATGCTGAAATTTTGGCATTTTGAAATTTCTTGTCAAGGGTCCCCGCTGTACAACTATACCCCTTAAGCAACTGCATATTGTTTTAAAAACGGAACAATCTCTTCAACCACCGCTTCAGGATTACTTTGCAACAAACAATGCGGGCCGTCACAATAAACAAGGTCAACATCATTCACATATTGCGCCACCAAGTCAGGTGCATGGCTGCCAAGCAAGCGATCATTTTCGGCAAACACAGCCAAAGTTGGCAGCGCCAATTTGTCAAGTTGATCTGTGAGGTCAATTTGAACCGCCGCTTGCACCCGCCCGATCAGAACCTCAGTGGATAATTGGCGCACCACATCGTTAATCTGTCTGGCCAAATCAAGGTCTTGCCCATTACACAACACTCGATTAAACACCGCAGAAGGGATAGGAAAATGAAGCAAATTCAGACTATTAAGGGCAAGCATCTGCTGGGTCTGCGACAAGGGAGAACTACAAAAGCTGGCCGCTAAAATAATCCCTTTAAGCCCTTCAGGCCGTTGCAAGCCAATTTGCAAAGCAGCCGGCCCGGAAAAAGATTCAGCCAAAATGAAATAGTCACGGTCTGTCGGAAGCAAGGGTTTCACAAACTCAAGCACTTGGTCATAATCCCCGCAGTCATCAGATGGATAAGAGATGATGTGGGGGATAACGAAGCTGGGCAGAGTTTCGACAAAGGGGGCAAAGAAGTGGCCCGAGCCATCAAGCCCCGGCAACAAAACACAATGGATTTGGCGATCAGAGACAGGTTTGAAAAACTGAATAACAGATGAAAGCTGAAACGCCATTATAGCATTGCACCTTTTTAATGAATATTAAGTAGTAATGCTATAAGCCTTCTTTAAAGCGTTTCATTGTCCCCCAAAACGGTAACCCCTTTTGAGT
>JANQQH010000308.1 GCA_028285025.1 Hyphomicrobiaceae bacterium
ACAGGCGCATCGGGCATAACATCTATCACACGATCAACACATTGATAAACCCGTTTAATCAGATTGGGTAGTCGTGCCAGAATAGCTGTTGGCCCCATGACCGCCACTTCTTCCATAGGAAAAAGGGGTTCAAGCCCTTGTTGCGCCATGGCCTGCCCACCAAGACCAAAAAATTGAATGTTTTCATCCCCGCATTCAGCCTTTAATCCTTCCATAAGCTTGCCGCCTAGAGCATCACCGGAGTGCTCCCCAGCAATGAGAAAAAATTTTAAAGATTGAGGGTTCTTATTCATGCAATGAAAACTTAAAAAGCAGCTTAAAGTTCTTTTCCAACTATGAACAAGCCCAATTTATTGGCCAAGTCAATGGTCTTTTGCTTTTCAGTGATCAGCACTTGATTAGCAGCCACACAGATACCACTTAAGCCGGCTTTGCCAACCATCTCAACGGTTTTCGGTCCAATGGTCGGCATGTCAATGCGCAATTCCTGGTTGGGCTTTGGGAGTTTGACCAAAACCCCAAAGCGGCGCCCAAGCCATTTGCTCCCCCATTGGCGCAGGCCTTTGGCACGCTCTAACATTTGGTCCGTACCTTCTGCCGCCTCTACACAAAGCACATAATTGCGCGCAACAACAGCCGCTTGGCCTATGTCCATAGTACCCAAATTTAAAACCGTGGCAATGCCCTTTTCAATATCAGACAGATCTGTTTTAGAAGGTTTGGTTTTGGTCAGCACACCAGCTTCTACGGTCAACTCAGGAACCACTTGATGAGCACCGACAACACTCAGGCCCTGCCCCTCAATAAAATCAACAACGCTCGATAAAATCTTATCATCACCGCCCATCGTAAGACTTAAAATAAACGGCAGATTGCGAATAAGCCCAAAATCAATTTTTACGTCTTTAATTTTGGGCCGCCGAACCCCGCCAATAATGACCAAGTCTTCAACATTTTGCGCTTTGAGCTTTTTAAACAATGCATCAAATTGAACAAATTTCACCCAAAAATGATCATAAGATTCAATCTCTTGTACGGCACTGCCGTAAATACCTGCAATCACCACAGGCCGTCCGCTTTCTTTCATGCGCTGCGCAATATAAAGAGGAAGGGAGCCACTGCCAGCCAAAATACCAAGCGGGCTGGTTTTTATTAAGTCATTCATGCCCTATAACTCTTTTATTGATATTCTTTTTATTCCCTTGGCACACACAGAGCCCGGCTTGATTCATTGCGAATAAATTCAACAATTTCAGTGACGCTTGCATTGTCGCGATACTCACGATCAACCTGATCAATCCGTTCTTTTAAAGTGCCTTCATCGGCAAATATTTTTTGGTAAGCTGAGCGCAACTCATGAATTTGTTCACGGCTAAACCCTGAGCGTTTTAAACCAATGATATTTAAACCGCCAAGACCGGCCCGATGACCAATGGCCATGCCGTAAGGAATAACATCATGCTCAACACCTGACATGCCACCAATAAAGGCTTTGCGCCCTATACGCACAAATTGGTGCACAGCGGTTAGTCCGCCTAAAATCGCTCCATCACCAATCGTGCAATGCCCCCCTAAAGTGGCATTATTAGCAAAGATAATATCATCACCCAGAATACAGTCATGTGCGACATGAGAGCCGGCCATAAAAAGCCCATTATCGCCCACTTTGCTAACCCAGCCCCCCTCTTTGGTACCT
>JANQQH010000346.1 GCA_028285025.1 Hyphomicrobiaceae bacterium
TTGCACCGCGCCCAAGCGTTTTGTTTATGGATGAACCCTTTTCAGGCCTAGACCCGCGTTTACGCGACCGAATGCGCGAAGAAACCCTCACAATTTTACATGAAATGGGGGCAACTTCAGTGATTGTCACGCATCAGGCAGAAGAAGCTATGCGTATGGCTGATCGCATTGCCGTTATGCGCGATGGGCGCATGATACAAGTGGCCTCAAGCCAAGAGATTTACCATCAGCCCTCCTCCCTTTTTGTGGCACGAATTTTTTCCGAAATGAATGAAATCCCTTGTAAAGTTCTGAATGGGGAAGTGGAAACGATCTTTGGTCGTTTCCCTGTGCCAGACGCGGCAAAGGGCCGCGAGGCGGTCATGTGTATTCGTTTCCAGGCAATTTCTATCAATAAGGGGCCTGAAGGGGAGTTAGGGCGGATTATTCATCGTAAGTTTCTAGGTGATGCCGCTTTGGTTGAAATTATCATAGATGGTCTGGAAAACCCGCTAAAAGTGCGCTTACGCGAAAATTTAGCCCCTGAGATGGGACAAGATGTTTATGTGACCATTGATCGTGAAAGAGCCCTTGTTTTAGCCAGCGATGATGAATAAATAAGAAGATAAGAGCACAATTTAAGCCTACGATATAATCAATGGTCACTTGAGTTGCGCAATTTTGCGCTTTTTGCCATAGTGAGTTTAATAATTATCAATATCTGCACACAAGAGAGTGCTTAGGAGAAATAGATGTTTGGTTACCCAGGATTTTGGCAAATTCTTATTGTTTTGCTTTTGGTTGTTTTGTTATTTGGCCGCGGCAAAATTTCTGACCTTATGGGAGATGTTGCAAAAGGCATTACCAGCTTTAAAAAGGGACTAAAAGACGACGAAGACGGGCAGACGTCACAAGCAAGCAATCGTTCAATTGAGAACGAAGCAGACCCTGAAGAAGCCGTGAATATACAAAAAGAAAAGGCTGATTTATCTTAAAATTTTTAAAGCCCTACCAGCTTGATTTGCGTTCATTATGACCCTTTGGGTATTGGATTTTTTCAGGTCAAGGCTATCCCTAGAAAAGGGCTTTAGGAGATATCTTTCATGTTTTTTGATATTGGCTGGAGTGAATTGCTGATTGTTGGCCTGGTAGCACTGATTGTTGTCGGGCCAAAAGAGCTGCCTGCTTTAATGCGCACAATTGGTAAATTTATTGGACAAGTCAAAGAAACAGCCAGCTCCTTTCAACGCCAATTTAACAAAGCGGTTGAGGAAAGTGAATTGAGCAAGCTTAAATCAGACGTTGAAGACATCGGGCGGGACCTGTCTCCAGATAAAATTATGGGCGGCATTGAAAGTTATGGGCCAGACTTTGATGAGTTAGACCCAGAAGAATGGAACAAACACATATTAGAAAAAGAGGGTGCTGGACACTATTCACCGCCTAGTAGCCGCAATAGCATAGATGATCCAGAGTTAGAGCCGTACGAATCTACATTTGACGTTGAAGAATCTCACGAGGCTGATTCCCAAGAAACCGACCCTCAAGAGGCAGATAAATTGGTTGCAGGAAAATCTGCCCCATGAGTGTGAATGAAGGCAATGACATTGAGAACAGCAAAGCCCCGCTCTTATCTCACTTAATTGAACTACGCCAGCGCTTAATCTGGTGCATGGTAGCGCTGGGGCTCGCCTTTGTGGTGTGTTTTTATTTTGCCACCCCGATTTATAATTTTCTCCTTTGGCCCTATGAACGCGCGGTCACTGCGGATCAAGTGATTGATATGCAATTTACAGCACCCCATGAATTTTTCTTCACCAAATTAAAGCTGGCCTTGTTTGGGGCCTTTGTAATCACCTTTCCCATTTTGGCCGCCCAAATTTATATGTTTGTGGCCCCAGGGCTTTATAAAAATGAGCGCGCGGCCTTTTTGCCATATTTGTTGGCGACACCCGTTTTATTCATCATCGGCGCTTCTGTGGTTTATTTTATAGTTATGCCATTGGCAATGGACTATTTCCTCTCCCACCAACAAAGCGGAGAAAGCGGCGTGCGCATTCAGCTTGTGGCCAAGGTGAGTGAGTATTTCTCACTTATCACCGCCCTCATTGTGGCCTTTGGCATTTGTTTTCAGCTGCCCATCGCTCTGACCTTGTTGGCCAGAGCAGGCTTGATCGGCTCTGAAACGTTAAAAAACAAGCGCCGTTATGCCATTGTGGGTGTGTTTGCTGTTGCAGCTCTTATGACCCCGCCAGATCCGTTCAGTCAATTAGGTCTCGCCTTACCAACTTACTTATTGTATGAGGTCTCCATCTGGATGGTCCAGCTGGTGGAAAAAAAGCGCGAACAAAGAGAAGCTGCCAATGCCTAAGTGCTTGCCGCGCCTTAAATGCAAACTTCTCACCATGGCATACAAGGCGCTCTGAGCGTGCCACGAGTTTTTCTAATTTTCTAATAAACGGGGTAAAACAATGTTTGATCTAAAATGGATCCGGGAAAATAGTGAGGCCTTTGACAAAGGTTTGGCGCGTCGAGGGCTAGATCCGCTTTCTCCTGACATTTTAAAAATAGATCAAGAACGCCGGGATCATTTGCAGGCCTTGCAAGACGCACAAAGCAAGCGTAATACCGCCTCAAAAGAAATTGGCAAAGCAAAAGCGAACGGCGATGAGGCCGCAGCCCAAGCTGCCATTGATGAAGTTGCCAAATTAAAAAGCTTTATTCAATCAGGGCAAGAGGTTGAGCGAGAAATAGAAGGGCGCTTAAAGGATCTGCTGTCAGGCATTCCCAATCTTCCCCATGATGATGTGCCCGAAGGTCAAGATGAGGCTGACAATGAACTTGTGCGCACAAACGGCGATATCCCTTCCTTTGACTTTGAGCCCAAGGAACATTTTGATATTGGTGAAAGCTTAGGGCTGATGGATTTTGAAGGTGCCGCGCAAATGTCAGGTGCCCGGTTTGTGTTGCTCTCAGGGGCTTTGGCGCGGTTAGAGCGGGCCATTGCGCAATTTATGCTGGATTTGCAAACCGGCGAGCATGGGTATACAGAGGTGTCTCCGCCTTTGCTGGTCAAATCCAACGCCCTTTACGGCACAGGCCAATTGCCCAAATTTGAAGAAGATCTGTTTAAAACCACAACAGAACATTATCTCATCCCAACCGCAGAAGTGCCTTTAACCAATATTGTAGCAGACACCGTGATTGAAGAGGATTATTTACCGCGTCGATATACCGCTTTTAGCCCTTGCTTTCGCTCAGAAGCTGGCTCAGCCGGGCGTGACACACGCGGCATGATCCGCCAACATCAATTTATGAAGGTGGAGTTGGTTTCTATCACCAAACCGGAACAGTCTGAAGAAGAATTAGAGCGCATGACCAATTGCGCAGAAGAGGTGCTCAAACGCTTAAAACTCCCTTATCGGGTAATAAAACTTTGCACCGGCGATATGGGCTTTGGTGCGCGGCGCACATATGACATTGAGGTATGGCTGCCAGGCCAGGATTGTTATCGCGAAATTTCCAGCTGTTCGGTTTGCGGGGACTTCCAAGCCAGGCGTATGAACGTCCGTTTTCGCAAAGAGGGTGAAAAGAGTTTGCAATTTGTGCATACATTGAACGGCTCGGGCCTGGCGGTAGGGCGCACATTGGTTGCCGTTTTGGAAAATTATCAACAAGCTGATGGCAGCGTTGTTGTACCCGATGTGTTGAAACCTTATATGGGCGGTATAGACATTATCAAAGCTTAAATAAGAAAGTGACTGTATGCGCATACTTGTAACCAATGATGATGGGATTGATGCAAAAGGCATCAAAGTTCTAACCCGCGTAGCGCAAAAACTCTCTGATGATGTTTGGGTTGTAGCCCCTCAATTTGATAACAGCGGGGCCTCTCACTCATTGACATTGAAAGACCCTTTGCGCGTCTCTCAAATCGAAAAACAAGTCTTTTCAGTGCAAGGCACACCAACAGATTGTGTGATTATGGGGGTGCGCCAGTTTTTACAAGGCCAAGCACCAGATCTTATTTTATCAGGGATCAATCATGGCCAAAACATTGCTGATGATGTGACTTATTCTGGCACCATAGCGGGCGCCATTGAGGGGACACTTCTAGGCATTCCGTCTCTTGCTTTAAGCCTTGTCACTGGCATAAAAGCCCCAGGCTCTATCCAGTGGCAAACAGCCCAAGCATTGGCACCAGATTTAATCAGAGATGTGTTAAAAAGTGGCTGGCCGGCACAAGTGTTGCTCAACATAAATTTCCCCGATTGCGAGCCTGATGAAGTCAAAGGGCGGATGGTCACCACCCAAGGCAAACGCGACCAAAGCCTGCTGACCATTGATGAACGCTTGGACCCGCGCGAGCGCACCTATTATTGGTTTAACTTTCAACGTCGTCGCTCAAATCCACCCAAAGGCACAGATTTATGGGCAGCTTATAATGATTACGTCTCAATAACGCCTCTGCATTTGGACTTAACCCACCAACAAACCCATTCTCAGCTCCAGCAAACACTAAACGGGGTACACGGTTAATAAACTTCGTTTATTTTTTTCTCTTTCGCCTCCTTTCCAGCACAATTTTGATTAACACTAAAAACTTCATTGCATCTCATTTTGGGGTACTTAAAAGGTCTAGATCGGATAAGGGCTATATTTTCCTTTAATATCAAGGCCTTAAAAGTAATGGGCTTCGTGATGTATGAGCTCTTAAAGCTGGCTTGGCGGATCATTTGTTAATCCTTTATTAACTATGACCGCAAACTCATTCAAATGCCAAGCTGCGCGTTAAGGTTTTGTTAAGGTTTACAATGCTTAATTTTAACCATGATAAAGTAAGGACGAGTGTTTTTATTTTAATTGGTTTTGCGTTAATAGAGGCCCTATCGTGAGTAATGCAGCGCGTTTTATAGTTATTTGTGCTTTGTGTGTGGGATTGCCCGCATGTAGCTCAAATGTAACAAGATTTGATCTTCCAATGATGGGAATGAAGGGGCAAGACAGCCCTCAAAATCGTCAACAATATGGCCGCCAGCAATATGCTGGCATTGAGCCGGAAAAAACCTACAAGAATTCCTATGATCGTTCTTATAATCCACCTGTTAAACGTGAGTATCAAGATCGTTATCAGGCTCAAAATAGGTATGATCGTTCCTATAATCAGCGCGAAGTCTATGACACCGCGAGCACCGATTACAGCAAAAACACCTATGACCGCTCTGACGTGCAACGTAATCAGTTGCCTGACATAAGCCGGAAAACGGATTATCAAGATCAAGCAAAAGTGGAGCAATATAACAGCGCACCGGAAAAGCAAACCTATGCACCCCAACAATTGGCCGCAAACATTGCCAAACGTGACCCTCAAGGGCGCCATATCGTCTCAGAAGGGGATACGCTTTATAACATTTCGCGGCGCTATAATGTGACCACAGATGAATTGCGCACTGCCAATGATCTGCAAAACAATGACATTAAATTAGGCCAACACTTGTTCATCCCAGGTTTGAGCAAAAAACAAACCCCAATAGAAACCAGAGTAAAAGCAGCCCTCGCAAAAACAGGGCGGCACAAGGTCGAGCAAGGGCAGACAGCCTATAGCATTTCTCGCCGTTACGGCATAACAACCGACCAGCTGGCCAAAGCCAACGGGCTAACAGATGCTTCCCAAGTTCAATTAGGACAAGAGCTGATCATACCAGGATCTGGCGAGCATAAGGCCCCGGTTCAAGTTGCTTCAATAGATCGCAAAGCAGGCCTAAAACCGCTTAATCCCAAAGTTGCGCCCTCACCAATCAAAAAGCCCTATGAAAGGCCGGCAAAAATTAAAACCCCCGACAGTGGGGCAGGGGCAAAATTAGCCTCGAACCGTCAATTTTTATGGCCAGCCAATGGGCGGATTATTTCAAATTTTGGTCGTCAAAAAAGCGGCACAATCAATGATGGTGTTAATTTAGCTTTGCCAATTGGCACCACAATCAAGGCGGCTGAAAATGGCGTTGTTGCTTATGCCGGCAGTGAACTAAAAGGATATGGCAACCTCATTCTTATCCGTCATAAAAACAATTGGGTTTCAGCCTACGCTCACAATTCAAAATTGCTGGTCAAGCGCGGACAAAAAGTGACACGCGGGCAAGCCATTGCCAAGTCAGGTAAAACCGGCTCTGTGCATCAACCGCAATTGCATTTTGAACTTCGTAAAGGCTCCAAACCGGTCAACCCGATGAAATATTTAGCCATGCGCTAGAGCGTTCCACCTTAAAGTGGGCACCGGTTTTAGGAAAAAAGGAACGCTAAGATAACAGAGCGTTCCACCTTAAAGTGGGCACCGGTTTTTTCGAAAAAAGGAATGCTAAAACAAGAAACTAGAGCATTCCATTAAATTCATCTAAAAGCGAAATGCTCTAGGTCATATATCTTTCATGTGAAAGGATTAAGGGTTGTGTAAATGTCTAAAAAAGAAAACAAAACACAACCGACCAAAGTTAATCCCAAAACTTACATCTCATCTATCGACCACCCCAAGCGCAAGCAAGATGGTTTGGAGTTACTAGAGTTTTTCAACCGTGTAACAGGCCTAAAACCGGTTATGTGGGGGCCAAGCATCATTGGCTATGGACGCTATCATTATAAATATAAAAGCGGCCGCGAAGGTGATTTTTTAATGACCGGCTTTAGCCCGAGAAAATCTGCCCTGACACTTTATATCATGCCAGGATACAAAGATATGTCTGATGAACTTTCACGCCTTGGCAAGTACCGTCTTGGCCGGTCATGCCTTTATATTAACAAATTAAGTGATGTAGATATGAATGTGGTGGAGGAGATGATCTTAAAAGATCTAGAATATATGCGCGAACATTATGAAACTTGGGATGAATAAGAGGTCCTTTGTTTAAGTATGCTCAATCGCAATCCTCATCAGGTCAGGTAATTTCTTAACCCCCAATTTGGATTTGAGCTGGGTCGCGCAATTGGCAACAGTTTTATAACTCAAGTTCAACTGTTCGGCGATGTCGCCATGACTTTTACCCTCACCGATTAATTTTAAAATTTGCAATTCGCGCCCAGTTAAATCCTCTAGACGGTTTGAAGTTTTGCCAGTGTTCAAAATCGCAATTTGTGCAGCCATGTCATCTTCTAAAAAAACATTGTCAGCTAAGATTGTTTCAATTGCCAAAATAAATTGATCAAGGCCAGAACTTTTTGTTAAAAACCCATCAGCACCAGCTTCTAAAGATTTTGTCGCAAAAACCGGATCATCATGCATGCTAAAGGCCAGCAGTTTAATATGGGGATGATGGATGCTAAAATGCTCGATCAAAGCAAGCCCCCCTATGCCTGGCAGGCCAATATCAACAATCACCAGATCTGGATGTTCTTTTTCAACTGTGGCAATGCCCTCATCACAATCAGCAGCTTCCAATATGGTTTGAAAACCAGCTTCAGTTAAAAGGTTGCGACAGCCAATATGGGTGACTGGGTGATCATCAATAACAAGTACGATAAGGTCTTTATTCATAATAACGATCGTAGATTAAAAGGGGTTTATAACATACATAAAACAGCACTTTTAGAAAAATCATCCCCTTACTCTTATTGAGCAAACTGAATACGCGCTTCCACTTTAACACCTTGAGGAGAATTTTCTGAAATAGAAAACACCCCGCCCAAAGCTGCAATGCGTTCCTCTAATCCAGTGATGCCATGGCCTGGCTGAGACGTTTCAGAGATGCCAACGCCATCATCACGCACACTCATAGTAAGTTCAGTGTTTTTCCCCACTTCTTTGTCCTGAAGATTAATTAAGTGATCTTGTTGTATATCAATCATGACATTTTTAGCCTTCGAATGACGCGCCACATTAGTCAAAGATTCTTGAATAAAACGATAAACAGTTAAATCAATGGTTTCACCAAAGCTAGGCAAAGGGGAAGGCATCTCTAACTGCCAAGTAATATGGTTATAGCGCACCCTGAATGTGCCAACGAGCTTTTCGATTAATTCAGAAAGGTCAATTTCCCCAAGCGCCATTGGTCTAAGCTGGTTCAGTAAATCTCGATTGCACGCTTCCATATGTGAAACAATATCTAACACAGATTGCATCTTTTCTTGAAAAGGCCGATTATTAGCCTCATCTTGCTTTTGCATATGGTTGCGCACTGAAGTTGCATTAGATTTGATACCAAACAAACAGGGTCCAAACTCATCATGGAGTTCTTGGGCAATGTGGCGACGTTCTTGATCTTGAACGGTCACAATGCGTTGAGATAGTCTTTCTCGCTCTTTAGAGACAGTATCTAATTTACGTGCCAAATCATTAAATCCTTGCCCAATGATTGAAAGGTCAGGACTAGAAATTTTTGAAATTCGATATTTAAAATTGCCAGCCTCTAAATTTTTCATGCCTTCAGTAATTGAGCCAATCGGTTGTAAAGCTCGACCAAGAGCAACATGTATAGAAATCAATAATATGAGCAAAGAGATCGCGGCAATTTTTATCAAAATAACGATATCAGCCCAAATTTCATTCATCTCGTCTAACGGTTCAACGCTTAAGGTAACGTAGCCCAATTCTTGTGACCCAAAACGAATAGGCGTACTAGTGACCTCATGATGAGGCCACAACAAAGACCGAAACCATAATGGGCTTTCTTTTTTGGTATCTTTTTTTATTTCATCTTCTGATAATTGGTAGGCCGGATTGCCCAGAACTTCCCTGTCCTTATCGTTATAAACGCGAATTTTGATATGGCGAATTTCGCCAAATTTAACTGGCAGCGTTTCTAAAAACTGTTCAAAAGTTATAAAGTTTGGAATGGTCTTGGTACTTTCCTTAATTAAAGAATTAGCCAAAATACGGCTCGCTGTAACCTCGTTTTGAATGGCAGAGCGCGCATTGGAAAGTAAAAATACACCCGATACAAGAATGGTAATAACAGAAAGTATAATAAAAATAATCATCAGCCGGGAACGAAGGGATAAAGCAGGCATAATCTTTCTTACCAACAAAAAAAGCTACACATATCTATAGTGACCTTGTCACATCTTATAAGTATAAGCGAAAAACCATATAAATCGAGGGGCTTTTCTCAAGAAAATAATATGCTGATCTGTTGACAAAATCGGACAATATGGAAACAAAAAAGAGCAAAAAATTGTGTCATATGAAAAAAGAATATGATAAACAATGATTGTCTCTTAACTTAGAAAAAAGAACCAGAGACGATCAAATCCATTTACTTGTCGGAGCGTGGCGCAGCTCGGTTAGCGCACTGGTCTGGGGGACCAGGGGTCGTAGGTTCAAATCCTATCGCTCCGACCATTTTTTACCTCTAAAATCAATGACTTATCCTCATTTTACTCTTTTGTCTTACCTCTGTTTTTGTGGTGGCTTGGAACAAAGGCTTGTAACATTTGTTTCATGATCTGCACTTTGCTCTATCCGTCTGAAATCAAATCTGTAATTTTAGTATCAATCACATTAGGCATTTTATTTAAGGTTTCTATGGCGTCATCATTCTGAACATGTGCATAGCGCTGGGTTGTGCCTATATCTGTATAACCTAACACAACCTGAATCTCCTTAATATCACTCGCACCAAATTGTCTAAGCCAAGTGGCACCGATATGACGCATGTCACGCCAACGCAAATCTTCTCGCCCAGCAAGTTTTCTTGCTCTCTCCCACGCCTTACGCCGGTTTGTTAGGTCAAATACCTTCAAAGGATCATTTGTCGTCTTACTGGCGAGCTTGAGAACTTTTAAGCAAATATCATTTAAGAGAATGCGCCTCTTGCCCGTCTTACCATTTACCCAACAAAATCGTTCATTAAAATATATATCAGGTTTTACAAGTTCGCGCGTCTCGCCCAAACGGGCCATGCTATAAAGAGACCACAGAGCTGCTAGTTTTATATTTAATGGCAGAAATGACATGATTGAGGCCATTTCTTCAGGGGAACAATAGACATCTCTTTCTTTTGGTTCTTTTTGACGATGTGTTGACCAATCTATTTTCCCTACCTCTTCACCCCATTTTTTCTCAGCATAATTTATGGCGCTCTTGTCAAGCCCCCTGAGTATGCGCCAGTTTTAGGGTCGTAGTTTCAGGGATTGGCGGTCTCATATTTAAGGCCTGATGTGGTCGGATATAATTGTATTGTTTGAGCCATTGATTGATCACGGTCTGAGCTTCCCTTATCGTTGCAAACCATTGAGCATTGAGAACTTCATTGCGTAGTGTCCCATTAAATCGTTCGTTATAACCGTTTTCCCAAGGGCTGCCTGGATAAATGCGGATTGGGCTTATACCGACACGCTTCAGCCAGCTTTGCAAAGTTTCAGAGACAAACTCCGGGCCATTATCTGAGCGAATAAAGTCTGGCTTGCCATGTTTGATAATGAGCGGGTAAAGAACCTCTAGGACATCCGCCGCGCCCATCTTGTGAGATACATGTACGGTCAGAGCCTGACGGCTATATTCCTCCATCAATGTCAGCATCTTGTAAGCTCTTCCATTGGAGAGCTTGTCATGGACAAAATCAATCGACCAGATATGGTTTTGATATTTAGGGTGAAGACGGATAACAGAGCTGTCTTTGTGATAAAGCCGCTTGCGTTTTTTATGGCGTTTGGGTAGTTGGAGCCCTTCCTTACGCCATAAACGTTCAACTTTCTTGTGATTAATTTGCCAGCCTTCAATCCGCAAAAGCTGGGTGATTTTGCGATAGCCATAACGGCCATACTGTTTGGCAAGACGGATAAGGTCCAGCCTGAGTGCATTATCATCGTCCCGATCAAAAACACGATATTGCATCGTTGACCGGGCAAGCTCAATAACTTTACATGTCCGTCGTTCTGAAGTGTTCAGTTTCTGACGGATATAAATGACAGCTTGACGTAGTTGGTTTGCACTCAGGCTTGGGGCTTTAGATAATCAAGGCTTTCTTTAAGGATCAATTTGTCAAGTTCAAGATCAGCCACAATCTTTTTCAGCCGTTGGTTTTCTTTTTCCAGGGCTTTGAGTTCAGAGAGTTTGGCACGACCCATGCCACCATATTTGCGCCGCCAAACATAATAAGTCTTATCTGAAATGCCTGCTTGACGACAAGCACTTGCCACATCCATGCCACTGTTTAAATGAACTTCAATCTCACGTAAAAGACGTAATATATCTTCTTCTTTGTACTGCTTCCGAGCCATGAAACCCTCCATTCCTTTGTAGAGTTTTACTAAATTTATGGCTCAGGTTTAAGGGGCTAGGACACGGTGGCTGATAAATGTTTTTTGAAGGTGTATAGAGTTCGCCAGTGTAAGCCCCCTCGATCCCTTGATGAGGACGCTGATGATTGTAAACCTTTATGAAGCGATCAAACATCTCTTGCTGCCGGAGAAAGTTGAATCCAGGTGGTTTGGTGGCTGCCTTTGTAAGGGTAAGGTGCATGCGCTCATGTCTGCCGTTTTGCTGTGGGTTACAAAGTTTGATGCGTTCGATGTTAATGCCCAGTTTCAGCCACCATACGGATAGTTTAGAGAGACCAAACAAGGCCTGAGGACTGGCAAAAGGGGTTCCATTATCAGTTCTGATTGTATGGGGTAGGCCGAACTCTTTGAAAGCAGGCTCAAAAACAGCATGCACTGTGGAAATGGCTGGCGCTTTAATCATAGGATATTGGCGGCTCAATTTATCACGGATTTTAGGCGCACCCCAGCTTGGATATTCTTTCTTTAAGCCCAAAATAGCGCGTTATATCTGAAATGGGAGACGGTTCACTTGACGCTAAGGCTGCCTTGAACGGTCATTAAGACCATCCAGGCCATAGACCTTATAACACTTGTAAATTTTATAGCCAGTAACATGTGATATCCCAAACGCGCGGCACAACGGGCTCATCTTTTCGCCCTCAAGAAAGCGGGCAATAAACTTTAATCGTTCATCCATAGGTTTACACTCTTCCCAAGGCACCTGGACACTCCCCAAATGCAGGTTGTGTAAACAATGTCTCCGGAATAAACTGTCAACCATCACTCGATAAGGTCACAAAGAAACCACTGATCAGAAAGTTTTGAGATACTCTATTAAGGCCATTGCACCATCGATATCATCTGACCAGTTGAGTTTATAAGTTTTACTTCCCTGTTTGATGTCTGTGTCATGTCCTTGATTACTGAAGGCTGGGAACAATGTTGTGTCGAAAATATACGCTTTGGTTTTTTTGTCTTTTTCTGAAAAAGGCAATTGCCAAGAATAGCCTAACTTGGATTGATCGTAATCGATTCTGCTCTTGACAAAAGCGCTGGGCCGACTGGTTGGAACCAATAAGTGATAAAGGGTAGGCACTGAACCATTATGCAAATAGGGGCCTTGGGACCAGATCCCCCCCAGAGGGAGTGCATTATAGCCAAGATGATCATTTGGGTCGGGCATAATCAGCTTGTCTTTCCCTTTTAATGAGACAGTTTTATATTGTGCACAAGGTGTTGTTTCTTTCCCATAAACTTTAATCACTGTCTTCTCAGAACAAATTCGTATTAAACGGTCAGCTCCAGCTTTTCTGATAGCTTCAGTAATCACCTGTGCGCGGTCCATATTAGTGTTAATCGAGCTATAAACAGTGCCATTATTCGGTCGATGGCAATTCAGGCAGTTTTGCTCAAAAAGGTCTTTTCCTTTTTTGGCTAACTCAAGATCAACATCAAAGGGATAAACAGGGGCGGGCATGTTATCCAGTAATTTGACAGAATAAGCAGCGACTCTCAAATCATTATCTGCAAGGCCCACTGATAGTTGAGCGGCGATATTACGATAAATCGGAATAGGGATATTCCCATTCCACTGCCCCCCGCCGGAGTGAAATTTTGTCTTAGTTTTATCCCAGGAAACAGCTCTTTTATTTTGCTCCCAAACGGCTTGAAAATCAGTTATGCCAGCTGTTGGCGGTAAAATAAAAAAATAAGCCAGTAGACGGGAAAAGAACCCATCTACATTAACATAAGCACTTGATGTTCCAAAGCCAGAAGCATCAACCATGCCAGGAAATCCGGCAACAAATTTTTCAGAGATGTGATTATAACTATTATCCCTTAACGCAATCAGGGCTTGATAGTTTTTTTCAGTTTTGGTTATGAATTGACTTGCAAGTGTTAAAGCTCGTTCTTTAAATAATTCAATTTGTTTTTTTTCATATTCGGTGTCTAGCACTATATTTTTATAACTGTAATGATTATAAAAATAATTCGGATCCTGGGCTTCAATTGTTTCTAAAGACTTCAGTAATGCAGCTACAAAAAGGTTTGCCTTTTTCGTCTTGTCTGTTTCACCTTGAAATATTTTTTGCAACGTCTTGTAAACGTTCACGCGAAACTGAACAACGTTGAACTCAGAATTAACCCCACCATCAAGATAAACGACTTTCCCTTGCTCTTTTTTGGCGCGTCCAAAATGACAGGCCGCACATGTGAACGTTGCGTAATCAATTTTTGCGCTCAAAGGATTATCGCGATTGAACACGCTGATACCTATGCCCCTTGCAATTGGAAAACTAGGCTCTCTTTCATCAATAAATAAACCGACGCGATCGAGAAAGTTAGATTGGCTTCCCCATAATTCTGGTGCAAGAATTGGAAGCAATTTCAGCATAATGTATGGGGTGCCATCAGTTTGACTAAACGCAAATTTTGAAAACCAGTCATAGGGTCTTTGATTGGCTTGAATATAGTCTGCTAATTCAGTGTCTCGTTTGGCCTGTTCTAACGCCCAATTTAGAGGAACTTCTTGGGCTTTGTACTCAGGTTTTTGCGTTTCAGCTCTTAAACTTCCATGCCCCAAGATCATCATACCCAAACTAAGGATAAACATTAGTTTTTGAGAATAATCCATATGATAATCCTTAGAGTTAGGAAGTGACAGATTAAGTCTAGCATAGCCAAAATTGCATTTTGCGAAAATTCAAGCAATACTATAATTACCTAACAACTTTGATGAAAATCGTTTTTGATAAATTATTCGTGAAAACATATGTTTTCGGTTGAATGATGCAAATGTGATAGGTCATACACAACAAAGAGCTGTACAACTGAATTTAAAAAATTTCTTAAAGAATTCGCTCAAGGCAATCTTTATATTTTACCTTTCGGAGCTTAATGATTATGCTAAAGAGATTTCTTTTATTTATTGCCATGATAATCACTATCATCGGTGTTGGTTTTTTTTATTTACGCGATAATCCTTATCGGGCGTACAATAAATCACCGGATGACCCTGTTCAATTGATCGCTCTAGATCAAAATTGGTCAGAGGCTAAGAGGGCCTTTTGGTATGGTGCAACTCAAGGATCCCGTCTTATTCCGCTAGCTTGGTTGGAAGCTCTTGAAATGCCGGGCGCTATAGACCTGTTTATGGCACCTGAACATGTAAAAAAATTCAATTTAATTCCTAGAAAAGTGGATGTTCCAGATCGTAAATCTGATGCGCAGTTAGCTCTTGGATTTGTAATTGATAAAAGTTCTGACAAATATCTAGAGCGAACAAAACTGCGCTGGAAAAACGACCAAACTGACAATGAAGCTTGGGTGGGGCTAAACTGCTCAGCATGTCACACGTCGCAAATTCAATTCCAAGGAAAAGATATTAGAATTGACGGTGGCGCTTCCCTATTTGATTTCCAAGCTTTCATGGAAACTTTGAACTCTGCTCTTGAACAAACCTACAGTGATCAGGTGAAATGGGATCGGTTTGCGCAACGTGTTTTATCTGACGATAACGATAATCCAGACAATAAAGATAAGCTGCGTAAAGCGTTTAAAAAGTTGCTGGATTGGCAAAAGAAAGAAGCGCAAGTCAATAAAACACCAATGAGATATGGGTATGGCAGAATTGATGCATTTGGCCATATATTTAATAAGGTTGGGTTATTGGTCAACGATGAGGCTCAATCTTTTGTCCGCTCTGACGCTCCGGTAAGCACGCCCTTTGTTTGGAGCGCCCCCCAATACAATAAAGTTCAATATAATGGTGCTGCCCCGCGCATCATATTCGGCGGGATTGATGTCGGCGCGATTGGTCGCAATGTTGGTGAGGTTATAGGTGTTTTCGGGGATATTACCCTTAATAAAAACCTTGATCTTGATGGATTTCACTCAAGTATTCACCTCAAAAATCTTTATAACCTTGAAGAAGTTTTAAGAGACCTGCGCTCTCCCAAATGGCCAACAGAAATTTTTGGACCCTTCACAAAAGAAGAACGGGAAAAAGAAGCTGTCCAAATCGAAAGGGGCCGTCATCTATACAATCAAAACTGTCTTTATTGCCACGATGTTATTGATAGAACAGATACCAAAAGCAACATTATCGTTCAGGACAATTATTTTATTGAAGCAGCTGATATAGCACCTGAACGGGCAAAAAATTTACCCCCATATGCAAAGACAAAAAAAATTGAGCCCATTCAAACCGATCCCTGGATGGCATGTAATGCCTATAGCTACAGCTTGAAAACGGGATTATGGAGAAGTGAAAAACCTCGCTCTATTGATTATGAAAGCATAGGACGCGGCGATCAGCTTATGCTTGGGCAGTCAGTGAAGGCATCAAAATTATTAGCCGTTACCGTGGCAGGGGTGATGGCAGCAAATAAACAGAATGTGGCCGAACTCATCGGAAATAATTTTTTTAAAATGCCTCATATCCCTTCTGGATTGAGCACCACATTGCAAGATGGACCGATTATTAATCTTGATGAATCTTGGAAGAATACATTCCGCCCTGAAGAAAAAACGCTTAGATTAGCCGAATGCAAAAAGGCTTGTAGAGCGTTTTCTCAAAGCCAAATGAAAGAAGAGAACAATGTTCTTGGTTACACAAGCCGGCCATTGAATGGTATCTGGGCATCCGCTCCTTATTTACATAATGGCTCCATACCAACTCTTTATGACCTGTTACTACCGGAGAGTGAAAGACCCAAAACCTTTTGGATGGGTAGCCTGGAATTTGATCCGGAAAAAGTTGGTTATGTTACCAAGCAAAGCCTAAAGAATAATTTCTTATTTAAGGTCGGAAATAAAAAAGCAGACGGCTATGAATTTATAGATGGAAATCTGAATAATGGACATGACTATGACAATAAAAAATTCACTCATGCAGACCGTATGGCTTTAATCGCTTATCTAAAAACACTTTAAAAAAGAATGCATATTGGTGCATTTTACGAAAATCAAAGAAGCTCATCATGCGACGAAATAGCTTGTAGTAAAGGATATGGAACTCAAAGATCATGAGACAAAATAAAATAAAAATTGGGCTTTATATCCTCGCTTTTGGAACTTTGAGTCTTTGGGTTATTGACCATTTTGAAAATAAAGTCCCAGAAGAAATCAGAGGCGCAAAAAATCTTGAAAAAGCAGCCATTGATACGGTTGTCAAACTTGTCGTTCAAAATCTTGATGAGTTATATAAAGGCAAAAAAAGTACAGTCCAAA
>JANQQH010000361.1 GCA_028285025.1 Hyphomicrobiaceae bacterium
ACGCTTGCAGCGTGGATTGGCCTGCTGCCATACTCAATATTGAGGCGGCGCCAACACTGTATTTTAACTTTCTCAAGCCCATAAAAATCTAATTGACCCCTGTTTCTTGGTCGACTCTGCTCTTTTATAACGGCTAATTTACGGCATTCAAATGAAAAACCCTTTATGTTGCCCAAAGATCGTTGTTTTGGATCAGGACAAATCTTCTTTTTTGGCCACAAACCTTAACCTTACATAATCAGCAAACCATGCCCCGTCTTGGGTTTTCAATTGGCCAGCGAGAAGGTCTAACAAATCGTCCATGACCTGCTCTTTTTGGGCAGGTTCGAATTGGGCCAAGAACGGTTCTCGAAACACTTCAAGCCATCCGGCCATGCCATTTGGTAACGAAGTTTGACGCGGCACCAATTCCATGCGCGCGAGCTGAAAACCGGCTTGTTGGAGCACTGTTGTTGCGCTTTGGGTGGTTAAATATTGTTCTGGGGCAGCGTGTGT
The DNA here is from genome assembly GCA_028285025.1 of Hyphomicrobiaceae bacterium. Taxonomy (GTDB): domain Bacteria; phylum Pseudomonadota; class Alphaproteobacteria; order Rhizobiales; family HXMU1428-3; genus HXMU1428-3. Next base: position 496 of record JANQQH010000361.1, read on the forward strand.
TGGGACATTATATTGTTTGGCCACAGCAACAATTGCGGTTCGAATAGCGGCAATGTTGCCAAAGCCGCCACATTCAACAACGAGGCGTCCATTGGGCTTTAGCGCTTTATAAAACCGGGCCAGCAAATCTGGCCAATCCGCAATCCAATGCAGCACTGCGTTTGAAAAGATTGCTTGGTACTGTGCTTCATCTTCCAGTGAGCACAGATCCATTTGCCGCACGTCAAGACCGCGGGCTTGGGCTGCCTTGGCCATAGAGGCTGCCCGTTCGATCCCGACAACGTTTGCACCGCCCTTGGCGATTTCTTGTGTTAATGCCCCGTCGCCGCAACCAGCGTCCAGAATGGTTTCGCCCTCTTTTGCATCCAACCACTTTAAGATGATAGCCCCGTGGTCTGATACAAAGCGCCCATAGCGGTCATAAAGCTGGGCATCCCATGTTGGCCCTTTCGTCATTGTCTGCCCTTTTTATCAAAAAACCCTCCTTATGAAGATTTTAAGGAGGGTTTTTTATCTGATTACTTTTATAGTGTGTCCCGCATTATTTACGGTTTCCAAGCTTCATAATCTGATGCAACCGGTTCCCCACTTGCGCGCACCTCAGCATTGGGGCGATAGCGCAATTGCGTTCCGGTGTAATTTGGCTGGTGGGGTTCTTCAAATGGCATCTTTTGATAGTCTGTCTCAGTCGGGGGAATGTCTGTTTTATAATGCATCCAGCCGTACCAACCAGGCGGGATCAAGCTGGCTTCTGCCAAACGCTCATAAACCACCCAGCGCCGTGGTTTGCCCAATGGCCCGACACCACGGGCTTGTTCATAATAGCGATTGCCTTGCTCATCTTGCCCAACAAAGCGCCCCTGTTTCCAAAGTGTAAAACGGTGGCCAATGGTGTTGCCACCCCACCAAGAAAATATTTCTGAAATCAGTCCCATAATTATCCCTTAAACTTTGAAAAACTGTACCTTTGGTACTTTGGGTTGACATCTAAATGCGCAAAACCTTTATCGCTCTTGGCTCGAATATGGCAAGTCTGCCCTCATATGTAAATGCGACCGAATTGGTTTTTGCTCTTTCAATTGAGAAATTCAAGGTACAATAATAGCTTAAAGATTTAAACGCCTTAATCTTACAACCATAAAAGCCTCGAATCGTAGTATTAAAGACGAGCTTACAAATTTAAAATTGGGGATGAATTGGTCAACTTTTGTCTTTTGATGCCCAAACTTATCTGGGGATTAGACAGATTGAGCTTTTTTTTGTGCTTTTTTCCCATAAATCCACCAGCTTTCCCTTAAGAATCCCCAATTTACTCACAATTTATCAATATATTGGGGGTCAAAATAAAAAAGACACAATTTCTTGACGTGAGAGCAGCGAGTCACTTAAGGTCATTTCCTGACGGAGGGGCCATTATCGGTCAACACTGCATAGGAAATTGACTGCAAAACCGCGACGCTCAAGTGGGCAAGTTATATTTGGGGATCATCCCTGTTTGTATTTGTCTTTGTCGTTTGGTGTTGAAGGTTTCCAAGTGTTTTTTTAGGCAGTGCTTTCAATAAAAACGTCAAGTTTTAGTGACTCAGATTACGGCATGATGGGCAGTGCAAGCTGGTCTTATTTGGTGATTAGGACACCAAATACTCATCTATTGAGTGAAGACACACTGTCTTTGAAGAAAAGAAATTTTAATACGGCCAAAGCGCAAATCGTGGCCTAGGGCATGATCGATTTATGCATCTGATATTTGTGCTTTGGATATAAGAGGGGAAATTTACATATGCGAATCGAACGGCGCTTTACCAAAGCAAACCAATCGCCTTATGAAACCATTGCGTTTAACGCCACATCAAGTGAGATTAAAAACCCTGATGGATCAGTGGTCTTTCAGTTAAAGGATTTTCAAATTCCATCCCACTGGTCGGCGGTTGCCTGTGACATCATTGCGCAGAAATATTTTCGTAAAGCCGGTGTGCCTGCCAAATTAAAAGCGGTGGAAGAAAACACCGTTCCCTCATGGTTGTGGCGCCATGAAGCTGATGAAGACGCTTTGGCTGACCTGCCTGAAGAGGAGCGCTATGTTTGCGAAGCTGATGCGCGCCAAGTGTTTGATCGATTGGCCGGCACCTGGACCTACTGGGGCTGGAAAGGTGGGTATTTCACTGGCGAAGATGATGCTCATGCTTTTTATGATGAAATGCGCTACATGTTGGCGATGCAAATGGCTGCGCCAAATAGCCCGCAATGGTTTAACACGGGCCTTCACTGGGCTTATGGCATTGATGGGCCAGGTCAGGGGCATTTTTATGTTGATTATAAAACGGGCAAACTGACCTCTTCCCGGTCAGCTTATGAGCACCCGCAACCTCATGCTTGCTTCATCCAGTCTGTAAGAGATGATTTGGTCAATGAAAATGGCATTATGGATTTATGGACCAGAGAAGCGCGGCTATTTAAATATGGTTCTGGCACCGGCTCTAACTTTTCTGACGTGCGCGGGGAAAATGAACCCCTGTCTGGCGGGGGAAAATCATCTGGTCTCATGAGCTTTTTGCGCATTGGTGACCGCTCTGCTGGAGCAATCAAATCGGGCGGCACAACGCGCCGGGCGGCCAAAATGGTTGTCATTGACATTGACCACCCGGATATTGAGCGCTTTATCAACTGGAAAGTGAAAGAAGAGCAAAAGGTGGCCGCGCTTGTTACTGGCTCTAAGATCTGTTCCAAGCATTTGCAATCCATTTTCAAAGCGTGTCTTAATTGTGATGGCGATGATGATAG
>JANQQH010000377.1 GCA_028285025.1 Hyphomicrobiaceae bacterium
GGCCTTGCGTGCTCATAAGCTGCATGCCGACGCAGATGCCGAAAAAGGGGCGGGCCTTTTCGATGACGGTTTCTTGTAACGCCTCGCGCAGCCCCGATATGGCCTCTAGCCCGTTTAAGCAATCGGCATAGGCGCCCACGCCGGGCAGGACGATGCGGTCGGCGGCTTTGATGACGGCCGGGTCATTGGTGAGGGTGATTTTTGTATCCAGACCATTTTCGGTTGCGGCACGCTCAAAGGATTTAACGGCAGAGTGCAAGTTGCCTGAGCCATAATCGATGATTGCACAGATCATAAAGGTTGGACCTCTTGTTCTGGGGGCGGGGGCGTTGTGGTTTTTGCTTGCTTTTCCCGCTCACGGAAGTAGCGTACTTCACAGTCTTGATAGGACTTGCCGTTAACAACCGTTTCCAGTTTATAGCCTTTGCGTTCATAAAAGAAACGCTGAAGGTCTCGCGCAAACAGACCGAAAATAAGATTGGCAAAAAGAATCGCCCCGCTAATAGCGCCAGCGTTAAAGCCTATAACTTCCATGATGATAGACCCAATGATCAGCGCGCCAATGTAAATGCCCGTTTCCATCCACATGGCATTGGCCAGCGTCCAAAATGGTCCGAGCAGACCGGCCCAAATGCTATAGCCTTCTTTTATGAAGATATAGTCCATCACCCGGTCGTCTTCTGGCCGGTTATCTTGAGGAGGGCTATGGACGGTGAATGTTTTTATGGTAACTCTCCACTTGGGTAATTTAAATTTCTACAAAGACCCTTTGGTAGATGGGATCCGGTCTGCTTGGCCTTCATCAATTGAGATGGCAACACGCAAAGCGCGCGCTAAGGCTTTATAGCATGTCTCGACAATATGGTGATTGTTTTCACCATACTCGTTATTGACGTGCAATGTAATACCGGCATTTTGAGAAAAAGCTTGGAACCATTCGCGGAACAATTCTGTGTCCATATCGCCGATTTTATCGCGGGTGAATTCCACATTCCAAATCAGATAAGGCCTGCCGGAAATATCTAGCGCGACACGCGTTAAAGTTTCATCCATCGGCAAATCACACGATCCGTAACGGGAGATGCCTTTTTTGTCGCCCAGCGCCTGGGTAAAGGCTTGGCCTAATGCGATGCCGGCATCTTCTGTGGTGTGGTGTTGGTCAACATGCAAATCGCCTTTCACGCGCATGGTGATGTCCATGAGTGAATGGCGCGCCAACTGTTCCAACATATGATCGAAAAAGCCAACCCCGGTCTCAATATCGTATTGGCCGGTACCATCAAGGGTAAGCTTCACCTCAATGTCGGTTTCGTTGGTTTTGCGGCTGACGCTGGCTGATCGCATAAGAGCTCTCCATTAATGCTTTATCTGGTTTGTTGTTATGGCTGATAAAGCGTAAATAATTGGTTTGATTTATTGGGTCATGATATGGTTATTGTCAAGATAAGAGCCCTTTAAATCTATGATTGTCGTTAAGTTGGTAGATTCTTTTAGGCTTAGCCCTTGACCTTGCCTTAATTCCAGCCAATATCTTTATCGACCTTATTTTTTCGTAGAGAGTTGTATGACCCATAAAGAAAATGACCCAAAAAATTGGCACGCCACAACAATTGTGACCGTGCGCAAAGGGGATAAAGTTGTGATTGCCGGTGATGGGCAGGTGAGCCTTGGTCAAACCGTGATTAAGGGCAATGCGCGCAAAGTGCGCCCGCTTGGCAATGGCTCTGTCATTGCCGGGTTTGCCGGGGCAACGGCTGATGCGTTCACCCTGTTTGAGCGGTTGGAGTCAAAATTAGAGCAATATCCGGGGCAATTGATGCGTGCGGCTGTTGAAATGGCTAAGGATTGGCGCACAGACCGGTATTTGCGCCGGTTGGAAGCGATGATGATTGTGGCGGATAAAGACGTCACCCTTGTGCTTACCGGCACTGGCGATGTGCTGGAGCCTGAAAATGGCGTGATGGGTATTGGCTCTGGCGGAAATTATGCGTTATCAGCGGCCAAGGCGCTGGTTGATCAGGATTTATCAGCTGAAGAGATTGCCCGCCGGGCGATGAAAATTGCCGGTGAAATTTGTGTTTACACCAATGATAATGTGATTGTGGAGAGCCTTGATGCCAACGTTTGAAGACCTAAAACGCGCTGTTGAGGCAGGCGTTCTTACGGATCAACAACATCAAGAGCTTGTTGCTTTTCTAAAAGCAGATCCTTCAGCGGCAGGCGCTGTGGCGCGCGATGAAGCGCCGCGGTTTTTTCGATCGTTTAATGATCTGTTTATCGGGCTTGGGGTGGCCATACTCGGCTTTGCTTTATTAACCGCTGCCGGCCTAATGCCGCCGGCAGAAAAGTTAATGTTATGCGGGATGTACTTGTTATTTGCCGGACTGTTTTGGCTGATGGCGGAATGGATCACGTTGAAACGGCGGATTAATTTTCCCAGTATTGTGCTGTCCATCTTTTTTGGCGTTTTTATCTTAAACGCGATGAAATGGGGCTGGAGTGCGTTTTTTATCACTGAAGGTGGTATTGATGTGTTTAAAACCAAAGATGCTGGCATTGGTGTTTTGTCTATTTTTAGTTTAACAGCCGTTGCGATGGGTCTGTTTTTCTGGCGGTTTCGATTGCCGTTTTCAATTTTGTTGTTTGCCGTCAGTTTGCTGGCAGTTGCTTTGACCGCCTTGTTTACGGTTTTTGGCGCTGATGCCGTTCAACCCTTATTGCGCTGGATTTTCCTTGTGGCTGGTTTGTTGATTTTTGCAACCGCGATGTATTTTGATTTTCAAGACCCGCTGCGCAGCCGGCGCACCAGTGATCATGGCTTTTGGCTGCACCTGTTGGCTGCTCCTATTATCACCCACTCGGTTTTATGGAACAGTTTGCAACCGCTGATTTCAGCTCAGCAAGCACCAGAGACAACAGCGAATTTAATGGTTTTGGTGGTTTTGGGGCTGTTCTTTGTGTTTTCAGTTGTTGCTCTTGTGATTGATCGGCGGGCTTTGTTGATTTCCTCTTTGGGTTATGCTTCTGCGGCTTTGGGCTATATTCTTTATAAAATTGAAATTCAGGAGAATTTAGCCTTTGTATTGACGCTTATTTTAATTGCCATGCTGATTTTAATTTTAGGCACCGGCTGGTATCGGTTGCGGCGCGCGGTGTTTAAATTGCTGCCAGCGTTCCCCATTTATAAGAAACTTCCTCCATTAAGCACTATAGGACAATAAAAGAATTCCCTTATGAGTTATTTTTCGCCACGTGAAATTGTATCTGAACTTGATCGTCATATTATCGGCCAGGCGCAAGCCAAGCGCGCTGTTGCAATTGCACTGCGCAATCGGTGGCGCCGCCAGCAGCTGGATGAAGACATGCGTGAAGAGGTGTTGCCGAAGAATATTTTGATGATTGGCCCGACCGGGGTTGGTAAGACCGAGATTTCACGCCGCTTGGCCAAGTTGGCCAATGCGCCGTTTATTAAAGTTGAGGCGACTAAATTTACCGGGGTTGGCTATGTTGGGCGT
>JANQQH010000492.1 GCA_028285025.1 Hyphomicrobiaceae bacterium
CGGTTGATTTTAGAAATGTCATTTTAATTATGACTTCCAATGCTGGGGCCTCTGATTTGGCCAAGGCGCCGATTGGCTTTAACCGTGATGAGCGGGTTGGTGAGGATGAAGAGGCAATCAATAATTTGTTTAGCCCAGAGTTTCGCAATCGGCTTGATGCAGTTATTCCTTTTGCCGCTCTTGCGCCTGAGACCATTAGCAAAGTGGTTGATAAATTTATCTTTGAATTGGAAGCGCAATTGGCAGATCGCTCTGTGACGATTGAGTTGAGCGAAGAGGCCAAAGAGTGGTTGGCGCAAAAAGGGTATGATCCTAAATATGGTGCCCGGCCCTTAGCCCGTGTTATCCAAGAGCATATAAAGACGCCTCTGGCTGAAGAAGTTTTGTTTGGCAAGCTGGAAAAAGGCGGCACGGTTGAAGTGCATGTGAAGGGCAAAGGGGCCGCTAAGCATTTGGCATTTCATTATGTGAGTGCTGAGCCTGGTGTTAAATCAAGTGTGAAGAAGAAAGCCAAGGCCAAGGTTGGTGCTAGCACGAGCGCTAAAAAAACACCTAAGAAAAAGGCTGATAAATAGGTTTTCAGCCTAGTAAGTGGTGATTGTTGGTTTGAAATTTATGGCCTCTTGGCAACTTTTATAAAGCCGCGAACCGTAGAACAAATAATCAAACCGTTCCATATATTTGGGACCGAGATTTTCAATGGCGGTCTTTGCCTTGGCGTTGCATTTTAAACTTTCAATATAAGCTTTGACTTCCCTCTTGGTGTGGGGGAAGTCTTTGCAATTGTCTGTGGCCACCAAAGCCATCATGGCATAGGCTATAGTGTGCCCTGATACATGTTTAGGGCAGGGAGTGTTTTGGTCTTTTGTTATTTTTTGCTCTGATGGGTCTGCAAAAGCTTGATGCCCGCTTGGGGCAAGCAGGGTAAGGACCAACAAAGACAAAATAAAAAATCGACTTAGCATGTTTGCACTAATTTTTTAATTTTGCATTTCATTTGCGTATTGGAGACCTTACCATAATTTTTTTGCAAACCCAAAGA
>JANQQH010000447.1 GCA_028285025.1 Hyphomicrobiaceae bacterium
CAGGATTGGCCAATTGATCCCAAGTGGAGACGGGTATGTCTTGTGTTTTGTCGACGCTATAAATGTTCAAAGGTTTCAACATAAAAAATAATCACAAAAATGCATCACCAAAATAGTTGGCCTAATCATTGGCAGCTAAATCATTTGGCCCAATCTCGCCTTCAAAAATAGGAATGGCCTTTGAGGTAAGGGCGCGTTTTAATTTTTCTAAATGATTTATTGTCCAGGAAAACAATCCTAACTCTAAATCTTTCACTAAGGGGGCCAGCATAGGGTTGGCAAGGTCACCTACTTGATGGGCGATAAAGTCAATTTTTAAGCTCCGCGCTTTTTCAAATTGTACTTGGCCAGCGCTGCGTTGTTGTTCTGATAGTCCTTGCCAGTCTTTTGGGGGGCAGCGTCCTGTTACCAGACCAAAGGGCGCATTGAGACCAGTTTGTTGCAAGCGTTCAATCACATCTGGATCTATAGACATGACCCCATAAGGCCCTTTGTAAGTTTCTAGCAGTTTTGTAAGTTGGTTTTCCATTTGTGGTTTGCCATGCCAATGGCTTTTCACCTCGATTAACAGTGGCACTTGTCCATTCACCAGTTTCAGGCAGTCAGCCAAAGTCATGATTTTATCGTGACTGTTTGTATAGTGTATTTGGGCCAGCTCGTGTGCTTTCATAAAGGCTAGCCGCCCGTCTTGCCCGGCCAATCGTGAGAGGACCTCATCATGAAATACTATGGGCACACGCTCAACACTCATTTGTACATCTAGCTCTATGCCTACCTTTGCGTCAATTGCAGCTTGAAAAGCGGTTTTGCTGTTTTCAACAATGCCGGAGGTGGCCTTGTGCAAGCCGCGATGTGCGTATCCTTTGACTTGAAGTAGATCCTTCACACTCATGAGGGGGTAACCTGGAATAAAGCCTCAACTTCAACAGCTGAATTGAGCGGTAAGCTGGAACAGCCTATGGCTGCTCGGCAATGGCGTCCTTTGTCACCAAATACTTGCACCATTAAATCGGAGGCTCCATTCATTACTACAGCGTGGTCATAAAAGTCAGGGGTACAGGAAACAAACCCACCCAGGCGCACACAAGCTTCAACCCGGTCTAAGTCACCGATTAAAGCTTTGAGTTGGCACAAAATGTTAACGGCACAAAGACGTGCGGCTTGTTGGCCTGTTTCAACACTCACATTATCACTAAGGCGCCCGGTATACATCACTTGCCCCTTTTGGATAGGAATTTGGCCTGATACGAACACCAAAGCGCCGTTTTGGACAGCAGGAACATAGTTAGCAACTGGGGCCGCGGGCACGTCTAATACGATGCCAAGTTGGTCTAGACGTGCTTGGATTGATGGGCTCATAAAGTGATTGCTCCGATTTAATGGGCTTGAAACAGTTTATTGGGTTTGTAAAATAGATGAAAACAATTGAATCAGATTAAGACTAATCATACCATGGAAAAATGATAATCTGTCAAATTGGTCATAGGAATGCCTTATCTTTGGCTTTTGCTAGAAAAAAATGTAGGATGCAAAGGGTGCTAGAGGCACAAACCGACCATAAACAATCCGACCACAAGATGATCCGGAACGCTATAAGGACTTAAATTTATGAAACAAAAGCTATTTTCAACGCTCAAATCTTCTGTTTTGCTCGGTTTGTTTTTTGCTAGTTTGCCTAATGCAGCTCATGCGATTACTGCTTTTTCAGAGTCTGGCGTAGAGCAACTTGCGCCGCATAGGGCCGTTTATGATTTGACGTTGGATAAGAGCTTAAACAGCGCCAATATTACCAGTGCTTCTGGGCGTATGGTGTTTGAAGTTTCGGGCTCTAAATGTGAAGGTTATTTGGTGAGCATGCGATTTATCCTTTCCGTCTTGGATACAAAGGGGGCTACCAATGTCACTGATGTGCGCTCTTCAAGTTGGGAAGATGGGGAGGCCAAACGGTTTCGCTTTAACACCAGCCAGTATAACAATCGCAAATTGTCCAAGACCACCATTGGTGATGCGGCACGCAAAGGCCCCGGTATGCCGATTAAGGTCAAAATCAAAAGCCCGAAACGGGTCGATGCTAAGTTTGATGAAAAAGCTTATTTTCCCACCGAGCATACCAAGCTTGTGATTGATGCTGCATTGAAGGGGCAAAAAGTTGTGATGGCTCCCATTTATGATGGGACTGATAATGGCAATACACTTTATGACACCACAGCTTTTATTGGCAAAGAACTCAAAGCAGATGACTTTGTGGTCAAAAGCAAAATTAAAAACTTAGAGCAGTTAAAGGATATGGTTTCTTGGCCGGTATCAATTTCTTTTTATGATAAGAAGAAAAGTTACAAGCAGGATTTGCTGCCAGATTATGAAATTTCATTCCGCCTTTACAAAAATGGTGTGAGCAGAGATCTGTTAATTGATTATGGCGACTTTTCGCTTAATGGAGCCTTGAAAGAAATCGAATTTCTTCCACAAACGGCTTGTAATTAAAGTGGCGAACTGGTTTGGCAATAGGTGCGCCATTTTTTAGCATTGCGTTGGCGCCTTAGCGTTTTGGATATGCCATAACGAATAAAGGCGGGGATGTTTTTGTGCATCATTAAGTGGCGGCTGAGGATTCTTGTTGGCTTTGGTGAAGCTTCCCTTTGTGTTGTGCTGGGGGCTTGAGTGATGCAATCACCAATATAATTGGCCAGGTTATATTCCTCTATGACAAGACGGCGTGCTTCTTTAAGCGCTGGGAGCCGTTTTTCAAACTCGTTGTTTGCAATTGCTTGTTGGATGATTTTTCCGGCACCGGCTGGGTTTCTCATATCTATTGAGATGAAACTTTCTTTTGGAAAATAGTCTTC
>JANQQH010000055.1 GCA_028285025.1 Hyphomicrobiaceae bacterium
ATGATAGATGATTTGCTCACCAGAGGCGTGACGGAGCCGTATCGCATGTTCCCCTCACGGGCGGAATATCGGCTGCGTTTGCGGGCAGATAATGCTGACCAGCGGTTAACGCCTGTGGGGGAACGGTTTGGCTTGATTGGGTCTGAGCGGTTGAAAGTGTTTCACGTGAAACAATCTGCCATTGAGGAGGGCATTGCCTTGTTTCAAGCGCGTAGTTTGACGCCAAATGAGGCGCAAACGCATGGCATTGCCATTAAGAAGGATGGGCGGCGGCGGACGGCGTTTGAGTTGCTGTCTTATAAAGATGTCTCGTTTGATCAACTGGCGGGGCTGTGGCCGGAGTTTGAACGCTTGGAGCCAACGGTTGCCAAGCAGGTTGAGATTGAGGCGCGTTATGCTGTTTATCTGGAGCGGCAAGAGGCTGATATTGCGGCTTTGCGTAAAGATGAAGCTTTGGCCATTCCTTCCGGGTTTGATTATGGGCAAATCTCTGGACTTTCGACTGAGCTGAGAACCAAGCTTGAATTGCATGCGCCCGAGACGTTGGCCCAGGCGTCGCGGATTGATGGGATGACGCCTGCGGCGTTGATGTTGGTGTTGGCGCATGTGAAGCGGGGGCGTAAGTCTGGTAATGAGGCCGTTAGGGCTTAGATTGCAATAGGGGGAGATTAGCTGTGAAGTCTGTTCAACCTAAAGCATTTTTGGATTTGTAAATAAGCCAAATTCAGTGAATTCTATGAATTGTAGAAGTATGTGAAATTTAAACCTTCTGTGGACTTAAATGTTGGTTAAACAACAGTTTTGAGCCACAATTTGATGATTTGTGAATAGATTTTGCTCTGGCTTAGATGTTTTGTTGCTATTATGTTTACTAATAAAGATGATCAAGATCGAAAACCTGAAACATATGTTCAAAGTTACTGCTAGCTTGTTATTTATTACTCTAATTCTGGGTTTTTTCTATGAATGGAAAAATCGTGGCACTGATGATGGTTCTCTCTCATTGTTGAACAGTGTCCAGGCAGAAAGCCAAGGTTGTAAGGAACTTGACGCCCTGCCATTAGAAAAGCGTAAACAAGATTTGAAAATCTATGGTGCCAAAACAGCTTGTGAAAAACTATTTTTTGAATCGCGAAAAATTCATAAACCAGCCACTTTTTTAGCCCCAAAACAATTTGAAGATTACAAAAGATATCTGGCTCAAAATGAATGTTTAAAGGCAGAACAGATTTTATGGCAAGAATATAATAAGCGCTATTCTGGCGTACCAAAGGTTAATTTTACCAAACGTTACGATAGCACGCGGCAAAGGTGGAGATACAATGTTCTGGCTAAACAAGTGCCAGAGACTTATTTTTGCATGTATAAAAAAAACTATGAGGCGAGTAAAAAAGCGGTACAAAACAGCAAGCTTGCAACGACCCCTATAACCGACCTTTTAAATCTTCCCGATGTCAAACCTACAAAAGATCTTGAATTTCAAAGAAATGGACATCTAATGCGAATTCTTATTTTATTGAGATTTGATTATGCGCCAGCGCAAATCTATATCATTCAACAGTCTATGAAGGGGGACATATTTACTCTTAAGCCAAGTGAGCATTATCGATTATTAAAACGTGTTGAAATGTTTGGTAAACTGCCAAAAGAGCTCGAAAGTGAGTTTAAAAAGGCAAGGCAAAAAATTTCTAGAGCAAAAGCAAAAGAGATTGATGAGCGCCTAACATGGTACAGCTTTTTTGTCATTTCATCCTTGCCAACGATAGAGAAAGAAAAGAACGAGGCTCCCTCAACACCCTAACTGATTTTTTTCAGCCTCAGTTTGAGCTATTATGTCTTGCTGAAGCTCTATAATTTGCTTAACTTTAATTAACTCCTCCTGAGCTGCTTGAATATCCCGTTTCCTTTGGGCAATTTTCTCTTGCAACTTGCGTTTTCTTGACTCTAACTCAGCAACTTCTCCAGCCGTAATTAAGCCTAACGGAGTTCTACGAGCTAAACCTGCGCCTGTTAGTACCAGTAGCTTGGCATTAATCTGTTTGATTTGATATTCATAACCGGATATTTCTGACGGGCCATGTCGAGTGATATTTTCTGCGTCTGTCTGACGCCTAAGTGCGGCGTTTAATTTAATATTTGCAGCGCGTAATTCATTATTTAAATTGGAACATGTAATCCGGCGTTCAACATCACGCATATCTTTAAAACTCCTAACAAAACAATCATTAAGAGTATAAAGCGGTCCCAATGGGCGGGGATAAATTTTTAATTTTGATCTGTTAGGTCTGATTGTTTCATTTTCCCCATACTTCAAACATTCTTGATTCTAAACCTTTTGCCCGTTAATGATTCACGTGAAACACTCTTCTTTTATTCACCCTTTATCTAAAGGCTGTTCCCTTGATTTATGACAAACAGGTGTTTTGCCACGATTTTGATGTTTCACGTGAAACAGGGGATCGGTTGGAGATTTATCACGGTTTGCTTGTGAAATGGCAAAAGGCGCAGAATTTGGTGGCGTCCAATACGCTGGATCATGAGTGGTCAAGGTATTTTGCTGATTGTATGGTTTTGTTTAAAGATGACATCTGTGCGGTGGCTGATGGCGGTTTTGGCGCATGTGGAGTGGCGGAAAAAGTTAGATAATGAGGCCATCATTGGTTAGATTGTCTTGCTTTTAATGGTAACAAGCTCAGCCTTTGGACTCGTTCACTCTAAAATACTCTTGACCAACTATCTCAAATAAGAGATTCCCCCTTTTTTATAATCTGGACCAGCTTGAAACATGGAGCGCGCACCTTTGATCCCCAATACGGTTTTTTAACCTCGTTGCCGGTATCTGGGTTATTGAGGTTCTAACCTCAATAATTTCCCATTTGTTGAGTCTGTCAGCGCGTAGATATACCCATCGGGACCAGTTTTTACATCGCGAATGCGGCCATAGCCTTTGAGCAAAACTTCTTGTTTGATGACTTTATCATTCTCAAGCACAATACGACGTATATGTCTACCTGACAGCGCGCCAACAAATAAATTTTCGCTCCAGTTCGGAAAGCGCTCTCCTGAATAAAAGGTCATGCCGCTTGGCGCAATTGAGGGCGTCCAGTGTAAAATTGGCGCTTCTATACCAGGCGCTTGGGTTAGGTCTGATATAATGCCGCCGCCATAGTTGACGCCAAAAGTTGTCAAAGGCCAGCCATAGTTGGCGCCAGGTTTATTAAGTTTATTGACTTCGTCGCCTCCTTGCGGCCCATGTTCATGCGCCCATATGGTTTGATCTTTGGGGTTTATTGTTAATCCTTGCACATTGCGATGACCATATGAGTAAATTTCAGGTAGAAATTTTTCGTGACCAACAAACGGATTGTCTTTTGGAATGGAGCCATCATCATTGAGACGAAGTATGGATCCGATGTGATTTGTTGGGTTTTGCGATTCTTTCAGAAAGCTGTAGCGATCGCCCGTCGTGATAAAAAGAGTGCCATCTTTTGCAAATTGTAGTCTTGAACCATAGTGCGCTGAACCTTGGGTTTTGGGCTTGACTTTAAAAATAACCTCGAAATTTTCCAAGCGGTCATCTATAAATTTTGCACGCGCAACTTCAGTTCCAATACCTTTTTTATCCATTCCTGAATAAGAAATATAAATTAGGTTATTGGTTTTAAAGTTAGGGTGAGAGGTGATATCAAGAAGGCCGCCCTGGCCGGTGCTGTCAATATTTTTTGGAACACCTGGAATAGATACATCCAGCAATTGACCTTGACGAATGAGCCGAAGGTTTTGGGTGTTTTTTTCCGTCACAAGAATATCGCCATTGGGCAGGAATGTCATGCCCCAGGGGTTTCTAAGGCCCTGAACCACAACCTCGACTTTGAACTTATGGCTTTCTAATTTTGTGGAAGTTTGGGCATTTACAAGGGTTGCAAATGATGAGAGGGCGATGCCTGAGATCAGACTGATTTTGAGGAAATTTCTTAGCATAGCAGTATTTGTATCTTTTAAAGTTACGTTGATGTTTTACAAAAAAAACTTAAAAAATAATAACGGTAAAAGTGAGGAAATCATATCTAGCGCAATTTGAGAAACTTTCAGTTCCGGCACAATGTGAGAAAAGCAGTGGCTAAAGACGCAGAAAGGGAAGTTGTGATATATCTTAAAAAATGTTGTGTTGTTAGATTTTAGCCGCTTATCTGGCAAGATTTTAAACTTTCTTGATTCTATCTGTTTTGGCGGCTAATGATTCACGTGAAACAATCTTCCCTTGACTTCCATTTTATCTTTAGGCTGTTCTCTTGACTTATAACAAACAGGCGTTTTTTCAAGATTTTGATGTTTCACGTGAAACAGGTGATCGGTTGGAGATTTACCGCGACTTGTTGGTGAAATGGCAAAAGGTGCAGAATTTGGTGGCGCCGAACACGCTTGATGATGTGTGGTCGCGCCATTTTGCTGATAGTGCGCAGTTGTTGCCGTATTTGGGCTTTGAGCCGCAGACACCCTTCAATTTGGTTGATATGGGTGCTGGTGGAGGGTTTCCTGGGTTGGTGTTGGCGATTTTGATGATGGATCAGCCGCAATGGAGGGTTCATTTGGTGGAAGCCAATGGCAGAAAATGTGCTTTTTTGAAAGATGTGGCCCGCTCAACAGGGGTGAATGTGGAAATTCACAATTGCAGAATTGAAGATTTTGCAAATCAGAGTACCATCGCTTCTATAGATGTGGTGACAGCGCGGGCGCTTAAACCACTTCTAACTCTTATCGAATTGAGCCAATTTGCGTTTCAAAACAAGGCTGTAGGTGTGTTTTTGAAAGGTAAGCGGGCGCAAGATGAGATTGAGGAGGCGTTGACGGATTGGTCGTTTGAAGTTGACTGCTTTGAAAGTTGCACTGATCCTGAGGGGCAAATTGTCAAAATTAGTAATGTTAAACCAAGGGGTTAGGTTTGATTTTGAGTGCCTGCTTTATTTAAAGCTCAAGATAGAACTCATTCAAATCAAACACATGGCCTGATTAGAGGAGTGTTGTGGTGAGCGGACACCATTTGTCATCTGCTGATACGCCGCAATCGGTGCGGGTTATGGCGCTGGCCAATCAAAAAGGCGGCGTGGGTAAAACGACAACGGCGATTAATTTAGGGACCGCTTTGGCAGCGGTCGGCGAGCGGGTCATCATTATTGATATTGACCCGCAAGGAAATGCGAGCACGGGCCTTGGGGTTGAAGACGATCAGCGGTCCGTCTCTATTTGTGATGTGTTGCGGCGTGAAGCTTTATTGACCCAAGCGATGATACAGACCCGGGTGCCG
>JANQQH010000459.1 GCA_028285025.1 Hyphomicrobiaceae bacterium
GCTGGCCCAAGAGTGATCAAACAAACCATTCGCGAACAATTGCCAGAAGGCTTCCAACGAGCAGAATATCTGCTAGAAAATGGCATGATTGACATGGTGGTACATCTCCATCAATTAAAAGAAACCATCTCGTCTCTTTGTCATATTTTAATGCGCGAACCTGTCCCTCACAACGAGCCATTAGAACCACCAGTCAAAAAACACATAAATGGCGCAGCTAATGCTGACTTGCTTACAGGTAATGAAAACGGCGAGCCGATTGAAGTTGAAGCCACACATCCAATCAAAGACGACAAAACAGCTCAAACAGAGATAGAAGAAGCAAATAGTGAGGCCAATGAAGATGAAACCTTACAACCACCTTCTTCATCCCCCTCGTCTTAATTAAGCATGATTGCATGACATCATCACCCCAGCACTCAAAGCTAATCTTGAAACAGATGCAAAATTTGCATCCCAAATCGATTGATCTTTCGCTTGATCGCGTTTTTCAGCTGTTAGAGAAACTGAACAACCCCCATGAAAAACTACCCCCGGTCGTGCATGTGGCCGGCACCAACGGCAAAGGATCTGTGCTTGCTTTTTTAACTGCGATTTTAAACGCGCACGGATTTAAAGTGCAGCGCTTTTCATCACCACATTTGGTCCACTTTCATGAGCGCATAAACCTGGCTGAAAATGGCAAAACAGTTCCCATCAGCGAAAAGCTCCTGGCTGAGCTGTTAGCCCGCACTCAAAAAGCCAATGGGGATGCTCCCATCACCTTTTTTGAAATAACAACAGTTGCAGCCCTATTAGCCTTTAGTCAACAAAAGGCAGACTGGTGCTTGCTAGAGACCGGCCTTGGCGGAAGGCTGGATGCGACCAATGTTGTTGACCAACCCGCGGCCAGCGTCATCACACCTATCTCTATAGATCATCAAAGATTTCTCGGCTCTGAAATTACTGATATCGCAAAAGAAAAAGCAGGGATTTTAAAACCTGGCATGCCCGGCTTTATTGGTTTACAGCCATCAAATGTTCTTGATGTGTTACAAGAACGAGCACAAGAGATCGGGGCTCCATTATTCATTCGCGGTCAAGATTATGATGTGTATGCTCAGCGCGGACGGTTAATTTATTCTAGTGCCGATCAACTGATTGATTTGCCTTTACCCCGCAATCTCATTGGACGGCACCAAATTGAAAATGCCGGGCTTGCCATTGCAATTGGCCAACATCTTTTGGGCGATAATTTACAACAAAACGACCTGTCTCACGCTATGGAAACAGCGGCCTGGCCCGCCCGCATGCAAAAGCTAAAAGCTTTAGATTATTCTGAGCACTTGCGTAAAGACGATGAACTTTGGCTTGATGGCGGACACAATCCATCCGCCGCTGCCGCTTTGGCTGAACTTGTTGGCGATTTGGAAGAAAAAGTGCCGCGCCCTTTGCATTTAATCATCGGCATGATGACAGGCAAAGATGTGCGCGGCTTTTTACACGAATTTCATGGCCTTGCCGCCCAAGTGATTGCTGTGCCTATTCCAGGTGAAGATGGTGCGATGAATGCAGATGACTTGGCCGATCTGGCCGTTGAGATGGGCTTTGAGGCTGACACCGCCTCTTCCTTTCAAGAGGCTTTGCAAATCAGCGCGTCAGGCCGCCATGAAGACGCCCGTATAGTCATTTGCGGCTCGCTGTATTTAGCCGGTCATGTGCTTGGCGCAAACAACACATCCCTAAATGAGGCAGTTTGAAAGACTGTGCCTTGCCTTAAATTCCATGGTTAGATTTTGGCATTTTTAAAACGGTTGTCAGCGCGGTTGCTGGTGGGCATCCAAAGCGCCAATAAAATTCTTTCACTTGCGCTCCGCGTCCTTGACAACTGCTTTTAAAATGCCAAAGTCTAACCATGGAATTTAAGGCTTGCTCTAGGCTATGGACTTTTCTCCAAATAAAAAACCCGGCCTTTGAAGCCGGGTTCTTTTTAATTATTATTGAAAACATCAAACGTGGGAATTGACCCACTCTTCAAGAGAGCTTTTGGGCAATGCCCCTGTGCGGGTGTCAGCAAGTTCACCGTTTTTAAACACCATCAAGGTTGGCACAGCGCGAACGCCATATTTGGCTGAAGAATTCGGGCCATCATCTAAATTGACTTTAACAACCTTCACCTTGCCTGACATTTCACTGGCCACTTCATCAAGAGCTGGTGCCATAGCCTTACATGGCCCGCACCAATCGGCCCAAAAGTCAACCAACACTGGCTCACTTGAATTTAAAACCTCGGCTTCAAAATTGTCATCTGAGACGCTAATCGTCGACATGAGATTTCATCCTTTATTTGATTGGTAAATGGCTAGGCCATTTTCATTATCACTTGTCTAAGAAAGTAAGAAGGAATGACACAAAGTCAAGGGCTTGCCCCCAAATAGTGGGGCATATATGTCATGATTTACCCATTAGCTTTTCTTATTCCTTGTGCAAAAGACGCTCATATTCATTGATCATATCTGAGGGGATTTCCATGAAATAAGGCCCATCCGTCCATAAAAGCGCAGCTTTAAGGCTGTGAGAGGGGTAAATCTCACGCAACCCTAAGCGATAAGCTGCCAGTTGAGCTTTGTAAGCATCCGCAACATCCTCCAATTTACGCGGGCTAGGCCTGTTGGACTTATAATCAACAATCACAACTTCGCTAGTCCGCACCACCAAGCGATCAATTTGGCCAGATAGCAAAATCGGCGGCTTTTGGCTACCCTTTGGATTGATTTTAGCAATCAGACTCACTTCCGCTTGCGAGCCAGGACCAAACAAGTCTTGATAGTCAGGATGATCTAAAATAGCCATGGTTTCAGCAATGATAGCACTGCGCGCTTTTTGAGAAAGCTCACGACCATGTAATTGGGCCAGACTGTGAGCTGCTTTCTCGCGTGTCCTGGGCGCAAGATCGGGTAAATACTCTAACAATTTGTGCACCAAACGCCCTCTGATAAACCGCCCATCTTGCCCCAATGATTTCGGACTCATAAGAGCTGGTTCCACTGGCAATTTATCTTCATCATCTTCCGGCGTTTCATAAGCAAGAATGCTGGAAGGGGCAACCGGAATGGTGCGCACCGGTTCGGATTGGGCCTGGACTAAAGCCCAGTCCGGCAACTGAACAATCTGTTTTTCACTCTGTGGTTCTTTTGGGTGTTTTTCTGATTGTGAGGACTGCCCCGTTTCTAGTCTTTTAACTGTTTCACCCTCAAGCGTTTGCTCTTCTTTTAAATGACCTTCCAGCCCTTCACAGATAATATCATACCAACAATTTTTGCCCCGCCCTTTGGCCGTTTCAAACCCTGTGACATATAGCCGATCACGCGCACGAGTTAGGGCCACATAAAGTAGGCGCATTTGTTCTTCTTGCTCGCGTTGTTTAATGCGGCTAAGCGCTTCCCCTAACGCAGGTAAATGGTTTTTGCCCGGCAAAGACCA
Source organism: Hyphomicrobiaceae bacterium (assembly GCA_028285025.1). Lineage (GTDB taxonomy): Bacteria > Pseudomonadota > Alphaproteobacteria > Rhizobiales > HXMU1428-3 > HXMU1428-3. The sequence goes on from JANQQH010000459.1 coordinate 3,463, forward strand.
CACCAGCGCTTTTTGGTCAGGCCCTAAGGGGGGATGGTCTGGTGGTTTGATGGCCAGCAAACTTTCAGACTGGCTGGCAGAGCCTGTCGAGCATGTATCTGGCAAAAACACAATATCAGCCTCAAGCCCCTTGGCACCGTGCACGGTCATCACGCGCACTTCATTGCGCCCTTTTTCCATATCCCGTTTAATCTCAGCCTCAGAGCGCTCCAGCCAAGTAAGAAAGCCTTGCAAAGACGGCGGCTCTTGTTCGTCATATTGCAGAGCAAGATTTAAGAATTCATCCAGCGCATCACCAGCCACAGGCCCTAGCCGGGCGATGAACTTTTTGCGCAAGCCCTCCCCTTCTAACAAATTGGCAAAAAACTCAAACGGCGGCAAAATATCTGCGCGAGACAACCACAGACTAAGCTGATTAGCAATCTGTTTGTATTTGTCTTCTCGCTTGGCAAAATAACGCAAGCTTTGCCACAAAGAGCGTTTGCGTTTATGGGAAAGCTGAAACAAATCTTCATCGGTTAAGTTAAAAACCGGGCTTTTAAGCAAACTGGCCAGAGATAGGTCATCTTCGGGCAAACTTAAGAATTGCCCCAAAGCCATCATATCCATAACCGCCAATTGCTCAGTAATGATGATACGGTCTGCGCCCGCAACGGGAATGCCTTGCGCCTTTAACGCCCGGATCATTAACGGGGCAAAAGGCGCGCGTTTGCGCACCAAAATTAAAATATCACCTGGTTCAATGGCGCGCCCTTTGGAGGGTAGAAATTCACCTTGCTCAAGCCAAGCCTTTATTTTCTTAGCTATTTTTTGCGCCAACCTTTCCCCCGCATTGTTTGCAAACCCTTCTGTTAAAGGGGCAAAGGGGGCTGTTTTATCTGCGGTTTCAGTTTGCTCGGTGGGCCAAATTTCCACAAGACCAGGCTCAGCGGCTCTGTGGGCATAATGGGTAATCGACTTATCACCAGACGTTAAGCTGGCATAGCGCTCAGGCTCTTTAAAGATATGGTCGACCGCCTCTAACACCGCGCTGGTTGAACGAAACGACAAATTTAACGGGATTTTATGAAACCTTTTTTCAGCTTGGCCAGCGCTTTTGGCAAACCGATTGCCCATATCATTAAATTGACGCGGCTCAGCCCCTTGGAAGCCATAAATGGACTGTTTCTCATCCCCCACGGCAAAAAGGGTCCGGTGTGTTTCATTCGCCCCCATACCAGAGAAAAATTCCTCTGCCAATTGAGCGATGATTTGCCATTGATCAGGGCTGGTATCTTGCGCTTCATCCACCAGGATATGGTCTAGACCTTGGTCCAGTTTATATAACACCCAAGCCGTGCTTGAGCGGGTGGTTAACAAGTTTGCGGTCCGCTCAATCAAGTCTTGATAATCAAGGGCAGCGCGCCGGGTTTTCAGCCGTTCATATATTTGGATGATTTTGTCCGCAAGTTGGGCAAGGGCTTGACTGGCTTTGGCAACACTCAAACCTTCATAAACAGTGAAAGCTTCATGAAACTTATCTTGGGCATAGCTTAAACGATCACTCAAACCCGGGTGCTCATCGGTAATCGCTTTGGTAATCAGCCGTTTTCGTTTTTCATTTTTGCCGGTTAGAAAGGCGTCTTTGAGAATAGTGATTGTCTCACCTTCACTGCTAGCTGTTTGTAGCCTGTTCAAATGAACGGCCAGCCCTTCATTGGTGGCCCCGCCTTGCTCAAGCAATAAGGGG
>JANQQH010000503.1 GCA_028285025.1 Hyphomicrobiaceae bacterium
AACCGGGCGTGCAATGCCGTGGGGGCGGATGAGCGGTGTGGGCGTGATTTTATCAAGCCCGACAATGCGGATCACCTCTTCCACCAAATCAGCCGGGCCGTCGATGTCTGGCCGCCATGAGGGGGCGGTGACGGTGACTTGTTGGCCTTTTCCTGAAACCTCGAATCCTAGGTTTTCAAGGGTTTGGGTGACCTCTTTGTTTGATAGGGTCACGCCGGTTAGTTTGGTGACCAGTTGCAGGTCAAACTTGACTTTATAATCAGGCTTGGGCGGGGTGCCGGCTTTGATGAGTTTGCTGGGCTCACCGCCGCAAATGTCCAAGATCATTTTGGTGGCCAGGTTGACACCGCGTTCTACTGATTGCGGGTCGATGCCACGCTCAAAGCGATAGCGGGCGTCTGAGACGATGTTTAAGCGCCGGCCTGTCATAGCGATTTGGATGGGGTCGAAATAGGCCGACTCGATCAGCACATTGGTTGTGCCGTCCGTTGAGCCTTCATTTTCGCCGCCTAGGATGCCGCCAAGGCCGAGGACGTTTTTCTCGTCTGCAATCACGCAGGTGCCTTCAAGGTCTTCATACTCTTTGCCGTCAAGGGCGAGGAATTTCTCTCCTTTTTTGCCAAGGCGGGCGCAAACGGTGCCGGTGAGTTTGTCTGCATCATAAACATGCAGCGGGCGGCCCGCGCCATAAGAGATGTAATTGGTGATGTCGACCAGGGCATTGATCGGGCGCAGGCCAATGGCGGTGAGGCGTTGTTGCAGCCAGTCAGGCGAGGGGCCGTTTTTCAAGCCCTTAATTTCGCGGCCATAAAAGGCGGGGCAAATGTGGGCGTTGTCTTTGTCGAACTTAAGATCGATGGCTTGGTCGCTGTCAAAGTTACCATCTTGGTCATAGCCATTGTCTTGGGGCTTAAGCGTGCCAAGGCCGGCGGCGGCCAAATCGCGGGCAATGCCGCGCACGCCCAAACAGTCTGGCCGGTTGGGGGTGATGGCGATTTCGATGACCGGATCATCAAGGCCTTTATAGTCAACGAATTTTGTGCCGATCAGCTTCTCAGCGTCACTGTTTAGATCAATGATCCCTTCATGGTCATCTGAAAGCTGTAATTCACTTTCTGAGCACATCATGCCGTGGCTTTCCACGCCGCGAATTTTGGCCTTTGTTAGTGTGAAGTCAATGCCAGGCACATAAGTGCCGACAGGGGCAAACACACCGATGAGGCCGGCGTGCGCATTGGGGGCGCCGCAAACCACTTGCAGGGTTTCTTTGCCATTGTTGATCGTGCACACTTGCAGCTTGTCAGCGTCGGGGTGCTTTTCAGCGGCTTCGATTTTGGCGATGACAAAGTTTTTTAAGCTTTCAGCCGGGTTGGTCACCTCTTCGACCTCAAGGCCGATGAGAGTGAGTTTGGCCAGAATGTCATCGAGGCTTGCCTCTGTTTGCAGATGGTCTTTGAGCCAGTTGAGTGTGAATTTCATTGTTTATAGCCCTCCTGCAATGGTGGGGACGTTGAGAACTGAAAAGCCGTAATGTTTTAGCCAGCGCATATCACCAGCGAAAAAGGCGCGCAGGTCTGGCATGCCATATTTAAGCATGGCCAAACGGTCGATGCCGATGCCAAAGGCAAAACCTTGATATTTGTGAGGGTCGATGCCGACATTGGTCAGCACATTGGGGTGGACCATGCCGCAGCCTAAAATCTCTAGCCAGTTATCATCACCGCCGATGAGCAGTTCATTGCCCTTTTTGGAATAGCCGATGTCCACCTCGGCAGAGGGTTCTGTGAACGGGAAGTGAGAGGCGCGAAAGCGCATGACGACATCATCAACCTCAAAGAAAGCTTTGCAAAATTCTTCCAAGGTCCATTTTAAATGGCCCATATGGGTTTCGGTATCTATCAATAAGCCTTCAACCTGATGAAACATTGGGGTGTGGGTTTGGTCACTGTCGCAGCGGTAAACGCGGCCAGGCGCGATGACGCGAATGGGGGGCTCTTGGCTTTCCATAGTGCGGATTTGTACAGGCGATGTGTGGGTGCGTAGAACACGGCGCGAACCATCTTGTTTTTCATTAAAATAAAAGGTGTCATGTTCTTGCCGGGCCGGGTGCTCGGCAGGAATGTTGAGTTTGGTGAAATTGTTTTCATCAGTTTCAATGTGGGGGCCTTCAGCCATAGCAAAGCCCAGATCTGCGAAGATTTCGGTGATTTCTTCCCACACTTGGCTGATGGGGTGAATGCGTCCTTCATTTTGTGGGGCGGGGCGCAAAGGCAAAGTCACATCTTCACGCTCGGTTTCTAGCCGGGCGTTGAGGGCGTCTCTCTCTAGGCCGGATTTTTTGTCCTCTATCGCGCTGGCTACAGATTGTTTGAGCGCGTTGACAGATTGGCCAAAGCTTTTGCGTTCTTCAGGGGGCAGTTTGCCCAAGCCGGACATGAGCCCTGAGATCTTACCTTTTTTGCCCAAAGCACTGACGCGGACTTGTTCCAGAGCGGGTAGGTCTGTTGCTGTGTCGATTGCGGATAAAAATTCTTGTTCTAGCGTTTCAAGCTCTGACATTGGATTCTTGCCTGTTTTTTGGATCAGTTTTGTGGCTTAAGGCCCGCCTTAAATTCCATGGTGAGAATTTGGCATTTTTAAATTGCTTGTCAAGGGCTAAAGCCGCGTGGCGGGGACCCTTGACAAGCAATTTAAAAATGCAAAACCCTAACCATGGAATTTAAGGCTCGGTATGGGGCTAAATGTAGAAAGACTCTCCTCATGAGTTAGCCATGGGAGAGTCTTCTTAAATCTGGATAGTATCGTTCTTTAAGCAAGAGCTGCTTTGGCTTGATCGACCAAAGATTTGAAGCTGTCAGGCTCATGAACGGCAATGTCAGCTAGGACTTTGCGATCAACTTCAATGCCAGCTTTAGACAGGCCGTTGATGAAGCGGCCATAGGTTAGGCCTTCATTGCGGGCCGCAGCGTTAATGCGCTGGATCCATAACGAGCGGAAATTGCGCTTTTTGGCTTTGCGGTCGCGATAGGCATATTGACCGGCTTTTTCAACCGCTTGATTGGCAATGCGGAAGGTGTTTTTGCGGCGGCCATAATAACCTTTGGCGGCTTTGATAACTTTGCGATGACGGGCGTGCGTTGTAACGCCTCTTTTCACTCGTGACATGGGTGGTGCTCCTAAAAGAAAAATTCGTAAAAAAAGAAAAAAGTTTAGCCGTAAGGCAAGAACTTCTTAGCGATGCGGGCGTCACAGTCTTTTAAAACTTGTGTGCCGCGGGCATTGCGGATGAATTTGTTGGTTCGTTTGATCATCCCGTGCTGTTTGCCAGCCTGGGAAGCGCGGACTTTGCCGCTTGCGGTCAGCTTGAACCGTTTTTTGGCACCACTTTTGGTTTTCATCTTGGGCATTTGCGTCTCCTAAATAAATGAGATCTCTTATAATATAAGACATCTTCACGCGAAATTGGCCGCCACGGCATGCCTTTTTCCAAATTGATTGGGGCCGGACGGCATTTGCAAAAATAAGGGCTGACTTATAGGGGCTGTTGGCCAAAAAGGCAAGCGGTTTTAAGGTTAGGTTGGCATGGGGGGCTGAATTATTGAGTTTCTAGATGGAATAATGTGCGATTTTGCCGATGGATGGTTAATAAAGGCAGTTTTTTCGCATATGGACGTAAAATTTTGGCCTAATGGGCAATTATTATTTGTGGTAATTTCTGCAACATTCCAGTTTGATATTGGGTGAGCCCAATTTTGATCAGCCATGCTCTAGATCAATGCATGTTGTGGTGGGTAAATGCTAGGCTTCATTTTCAGGTTTGGCTGTTTTTTAAGCCTTTGGCGAATTATTTGCTGATCCGTGCTTTATTTTATGAGAGAATTTTAAAAATTGGACCATGCGTGTTTTGTTGGCGCGCGATGTTATTTTTGGATTTTAAGCGCCTTTTGCGTCTTGTCCTTAAAGCGTTCGGGAAGGAAAATGTAGACTATGTCGGAAACAAAAGTATTTGAAGTCTCTGCTGAGTGGCAGTCTCATGCTCATATTGACAATAATAAATATCTTGAGATGTATCAGGCCAGCGTTGATAACCCTGAGGTGTTTTGGGGTGAACAGGGCAAGCGGCTAGACTGGATTAAGCCTTACACAACCGTAAAAAATACTTCTTATGATCATGAAAATGTATCGATCAAATGGTTTGAGGATGGGATATTAAATGTCTGCGCCAATTGTGTTGATCGTCATTTAGAGACACGCGGTGATCAGGTGGCGATTATCTGGGAGGGGGATGACCCGACCGAGGATGAACTCATCACCTACAAGCAATTGCATGAGCGGGTTTGTAAATTTGCAAATGTGCTGAAAGCAAATGGCGTGGCAAAAGGCGACCGGGTGACCCTTTATTTGCCGATGATCCCTGAGGCGGCTTATGCGATGCTGGCGTGTACGCGTATTGGCGCGGTGCATTCGATCGTGTTTGGTGGGTTTAGTCCGGATGCTTTGGCAGATCGGATTAAGGGCTGTGATAGTAAGCATGTGATTACAGCCGATGAAGGTTTGCGCGGGGGGCGCAAAGTGCCGTTGAAGGCCAATGCTGACCAAGCAATTGCGAAAGTGGACCATGATGTGACCAACATTGTGGTGAAGCGAACCGGCGGTGATATTGAATGGATTGAGGGCCAAGATGTTTGGTTGCATGAAGAATTAGAAAAAGTTGACAGTGAGTGCCCGCCAGAGGAAATGAATGCGGAGGACCCGTTGTTTATTCTTTATACTTCCGGTTCAACAGGGCAGCCTAAAGGTGTTTTGCATACAACTGGAGGGTATCTTGTTTATGCGTCTATGACGCATGAATATGTATTTGATTATCATGAAGGTGATAT
>JANQQH010000530.1 GCA_028285025.1 Hyphomicrobiaceae bacterium
AAAGACATCTAATCCGAGCCTTAATTTCCATGGTAAGCTTTTTGCATTTATAAAAGAGCTGTCAAGGGTTTCCGCTTCGCGGCACACTTGCCCTTGACAGCTCTTTTATAAATGCAAAAAGCTTACCATGGAAATTAAGGCGGGCGTTGGTTCACGGAACCTCAGGGATCATGGATTTGAAGAGAAATAAACTTTTCAGGAAAATTTTAAGCTTATTAGCTGGAAGCTTTATTTTATTCTGGTCCAGTTCCATTTTCGCAAAAACAAAACAATCAGAAACGTTTGTTCAATCATTTACAGCCTATTCAAAATCCCATTCGCCCACCTCAAAGGCTTGGTTCTCTTCCGCCTCCCCTTGGGCCCCTTATTTCAAAACAATTTCAGAGCAAAAAGCAGGACTAGAGCACTTAGTTTTAGAACAACAAGGTCGCTGTGATGAGGTGATGTCAAACGCCTTAAAAAACTTCATCGACCAAGTTCCAAACCTAAGCACAATATTTCTAAAGCCTGAAATTTTAGACAATTTTGAGAACACCCTCGTGCCAGCCTTGTCCATTCGTTATCAGCGTTGCCAAGCTTGGCAAAAACTGATCTATGTGATTGAGCGCAGCAAAAGAAACAACCTGTTCACCCCAGAACTTTATCTCAATTTGCCCTATTTCAGATTTGATCAAAAACCAAAAGATTTACCAAAAAAAGAAAACCAGTTTTTCCATGACAGTGTAAAATCACTCACAAAGTTAGGCCTGTGCAAAAATGACAAAACGGCTTTAAAAGATTTAGAAACCCTATCGACCAAAATGTACAACACACTTTTTAACGAAGCTCAATCCCTCTACATGGACGCCCACGCTAAAAAACTAGGAGCATAAACCAACCATTATAAATTAATCAAAGACCACCTTACCCAAGGCAAAAACAAACACCGCGAAAACATCTCACACCAACCTCAAAAAGTTCTCTCAATGAAAGCGCGTCTTCAAGCAGCACAATGGAAAAAGGCAGGCGAATTGGTTCCTTCGCTAACCGCTATGTGCAAATAGAGACTTCATAAATCTTCCAACTAACTAACAACATAACTACCATTTAGCTGAAGACAAAAAACGTAGGCCGACCGGCCGTCGGCGCTTAGCGCCGCGCCGTCGCAGGGCGAGAGCGAAGCTCTCGTTGCCCGTGAGACAAAAGAAGCTTTTTATGTCCCTCAATTTGACACAAAACTTCCCACAAGCTATCACTTCATAAACGGCAACAACGAGCGCAACACACAAACATAAAAAGCAAAATGACACCAATATACGTTTGTGGATTTGAGCTTCATACACTTTTCAAAATCGCTAAAACAAGGAAAAGGCGCACTATCAAATTTTTCAGTTTTCGTATTTTGGCTTTCCTTGGTTTTTAGCGCACGGGTTTTAATGTTTTGCAGGCGGGTTAAAATCTGCTTCTTTTTATAGTTGGGAAGCTTTTCAAACTCATCACTTGTCAACTCATCACCCTCAAGCGCAGTTTCAAGCATTTTCAACTGGGTCTCAAACACTTTAAGGTTAAAGCCATGTTTTTTTAACGCGCCTGAGGCCGTCTTTTTTTTCGCAGACCGGCGCAATCGTGAGACAAGCCGCTTTAAAACCGGTAAGGGGACGGATCGTTTTTTCAAACTTTCATTTAACGTCGTTAAATAATTTTCTTGATCAGACATCCCCTACGCCTTTCTTATCAATAAGAGCTGATAAAACACTTAAGTATAGTGACAATCAAAAGCCTAAGCCGCAATTGGCAACTCACAAAAATACAAGGAAAAGTCATCAAAATTTAATTCCCCCTGCAAATAATAAGCGATAGTCTTGTCCATAACAGGACAAAACGAAAAAGAGGCCCCACAATGCTAAAAACTACATCAGAACGGGTCACATTCACCGGCAGCACCGGTGAGACCATTGCTGGCAAACTGGACAAACCAATCGGCCCAATCCGCGCCTATGCTCTTTATGCCCATTGTTTTACCTGCACCAAAGAATTCATCGGGTCTCGCAGCATCTGCCAAGAGCTGGCAAGCCACGGCATTGCCATTTTGCGGTTTGACTTTACCGGCCTTGGCAGCTCGCAAGGCGAGTTTGGTGAAACCAATTTTTGCTCTAACGTGGAAGACTTGATAAAAGCAGCTGAGTTTATGCAAAGCGAGCTAGAAGCCCCGCAAATGCTCATCGGCCATTCATTGGGCGGTGCCGCGGTGCTTGCAGCAAGCAAACAGATTGAAAGCGCCAAAGTTGTTATTTCCATTGCCGCACCAGCAGACGCGGACCATGTGATCCATAATTTTGCCGACTATGTTGATGAAATAGAGACCAACGGCTTTGCTGAAGTTAAACTCGGGCGCCGCACCCTGACCATTCGCAAACAATTTCTAGACGATCTATACGCTCAAAATGTAACCAAAGATTTAGGCAATGTCCGCAAAGCGTTTTTAATTATGCATTCACCCACTGACGACACAGTAGGGATAGAAAACGCTTCACGCATTTATAACGCCGCCAAGCATCCAAAAAGTTTTATTTCGCTAGACAATGCAGATCATCTGCTGACAAAGGCTGAAGACGCTGCCTATGTGGCGGCCACCATTCACAGTTGGGCCAGCCGCTATTTACCGCACAAAGAAGATAAAACCCAAAAATGGGAAGGTCATGTCGCTGTCAGCGAAACCGGGGCCAGTAAATTCCAAAACTGGGTCCAGGCCGGCCCGCATGGATTTATGGCCGATGAACCAAAATCTTATGGCGGCACAGAGACGGGCCCCACGCCATATAATTTACTGGCAGCTGCACTAGGGGCGTGCACTTCAATGACCTTGCGCAATTACGCCAGCTTAAAAGACATAGATGTTGGCCGCATCAAAGTTGAGGTGGAATACTCAAACATTCATAGTGAAGATTGTGAAAACTGCCAGGAAACCCAAACCGGCAAGATCGACCAATTTGAACGCCGCATAGAAATCCAAGGCGATGTGGATGAAGCGGTAAAGAAACGCATGTTGCAAATTGCAGACCGTTGCCCAGTGCATAAAACCCTAGAAAACAACGCGCATATCATCACCCGGTCTGTTGATGAAAGTTAAATTCAATTTTTCACAAACGACTGAGCTGCACCTTAACTTCCATGATGAGATTTTTGCATTTTTATACCCTTTGTCAAGGGCGCTTGCGCCTGGCTTGACCCTTGACAAAGGGTATAAAAATGCAAAAATCTCATCATGGAAGTTAAGGTGCTTTGTGGCACAATATAAAGGAATCCTATGCTAAAAACCCGTCTCATTCCATGCCTTGATGTGAAAGATGGCACCACGTCCTTGTCTCGAGCGTTAGCGAGAACAGGACCAGCAAAAAATCGCGGCCATACAGAAACTATTAAGGATTCCCTATGCTAAAAACCCGTCTCATTCCTTGCCTTGATGTGAAAGATGGCCGCGTAGTGAAAGGTGTTAACTTTGTTGACCTTATCGACGCTGGTGACCCTGTTGAAGCAGCCAAAGCCTATGACGCTGCCGGCGCTGACGAGCTATGCTTTCTAGACATCACCGCCTCTTCAGACAATCGCGACACCATGTATGATGTGGTCCAGCGCACGGCTGAAAATTGCTTTATGCCGCTGACTGTTGGCGGCGGGGTGCGCGAGGTGAGCGATGTGCGCAAATTGCTCGAAGCTGGCGCTGATAAGGTTTCCATTAACACATCTGCAGTTTTTAACCGTGATCTGGTCAATGCAGCCTCAACAAAATTTGGCGCTCAATGCATTGTCATTGCCATCGATGCCAAAACCGTTTCTGAAGAAGGCGAACCCCCGCGCTGGGAAATCTTCACCCATGGCGGGCGCAAACCTACCGGCATAGATGCGATAGATTATGCCAAAGATGTGGTCGCCAGAGGGGCGGGGGAAATTTTACTCACTTCAATGGACCGAGATGGCACAAGGCAAGGCTTTAACCTGCCATTGACCAAAGCCATTTCTGATGCAGTAAGCGTGCCTGTGATAGCCTCTGGCGGGGTTGGCACGCTGGATCATTTGGTTGAAGGGGTGACAAAGGGGGGTGCCAGTGCTGTCTTGGCCGCGTCAATTTTTCACTTTGGGGACTATACAATTGGTGAGGCAAAGCGCTATATGACAGATCAAGGCATCGACATGCGACTTGATGGCCTGCATTAACCAACAACATAAAGACATTGACTATGTCCACCTTACACGACCTTAGCGAAATTATAAAACAACGCCGCTCTGCCAGCGCAGAAAAGTCCTACACCAAAAGTTTAATTGAAGGTGGCACGC
>JANQQH010000532.1 GCA_028285025.1 Hyphomicrobiaceae bacterium
TGAAGCCCCCAAAATTGGGCCACATAGTCTTGCTATGCGCCAATTTATTGCCAAGACAATGTCACTTCAAGTTGACCAGGTGAGCGTTAAAGCCACCACGTCTGAAAGGCTTGGGTTTACGGGCCGAGGTGAAGGGATCGCAGCGCTTGCCTCAGCATTGGTTCAATTGTAAAGGACGTGACCGTTCATGTTTGACGAGGAAATAATGAACGCGGCCACCAAGCTTGTGAACAAAGCTGTCGCGCAAGACCTATGGATCACAACAGCAGAAAGTTGCACCGGCGGCCTTATTGCCGGCGCGCTTACATCTGTCAGCGGGGCCTCAAACTGTGTCGGGGCGGGCTACGTCACTTATTCTAATGAAGCCAAACACCACGCCTTAACCGTCTCTCTTGAAACCTTAAACAAATTTGGCGCAGTTAGTCAGGAAGTTGCCCTCGATATGGCAACAGGCGCTTTAAACGTTAGCAACGCCGACCTAGCCCTCGCCGTCACCGGTATAGCAGGGCCAGGCGGTGGCAGCCGGGAAAAACCTGTAGGACTGGTTTATATCGCTTGCGTTGGTGGCACCAATCGCCAATTCTCTCGCATTGAGCGCCATGAATTTGGTCAGATAGGCCGCGCCGCTGTACGGCGCGAAACTGTATTACAGGCTCTGGCTTTAGGGCTGCAAGCGCTTGAGCAGACCAATTGATGATTACTTATTCTGCAGAGCAATGGCACGGGCTTCAAAACTGGCCGCATAAGTAGCAAAGGCTTTCTCAAACATCCCACCCATCAGCTTTTCCAGCGCCCAACTTTTAAAACTATAATCAATTTTAAACGCAACATCACAACTGATCTCAGACAAGGGTTTAAAGTGCCAATGATTTTCAAGATGTTTAAAAGGCCCTTGTATGCTTTGGGTTTCAATCGTTTTGGCTTGTTTATCAAGCAAGACTTGGGAGCGAAAACACTCTTTCAATTTTAAATATGCAACCGTCATATCAGCTTGCAGCACATCTTGTGTCCCTGTATTGGAACGCTCAACAACGGTCAAAGCTTCACATAGGGGCAAGAATTCCGGATACCGCTCAACATCGGCAACAATCTCATACATAACATCAGCGCTAACAGGGACACGGCGCACAGTTTCATATTTAGGCATGGCGTTTACTTTTAAGATAAACGAGCAAATTTTGCAGCTCTGGCCTGTTCCAATTTTGCAAAGTCATCACCCGCATGATGAGAGGACCGGGTCAAAGGCGTGCAAGAAGCTTGTAAAAAGCCTTTGGCATAAGCCACTTGCTCTAAAGATTTAAACTCATCCGGTGTCCAAAAGCGATCGATAGGAGCATGTTTTAAGGTTGGCTGCAAATATTGACCAATGGTGATAAAATCAACATCAGCGCTGCGCAAATCATCCATCAATTGCAACACTTCTTTGCGCTCTTCGCCAAGCCCGACCATAATGCCCGATTTGGTAAACATGGAAGGGTCCAGCTCTTTAACCTTTTGCAACAATCGAATGGAATGGAAATAGCGCGCCCCAGGGCGAATATCCAAATACAGCCGCGGTACAGTTTCCAGGTTATGATTAAACACATTCGGCCTGGCGTTCACCACAACTTCCAAAGCGCCCTCTTTGCGCAAAAAGTCAGGGGTTAGAATTTCAATTGTGGTCTCAGGCGTCGCCTCTCGAATAGCATTGATCACATCAGCAAAATGCTGCGCGCCGCCATCATCCAAATCATCACGGTCAACAGAGGTAATCACCACATGTTTTAACCCTAACGTGGCAACCGCTTCAGCCACACTTTGAGGTTCTTTTTTATCAAGCGGCAAAGGAACCCCTGTGGTCACATTGCAAAAAGCACAAGCCCGGGTGCAAATACCACCCATAATCATCATGGTCGCATGGCGCTGTTCCCAACATTCACCAATATTAGGACAGGCGGCCTCCTCACAAACAGTGTGAAGGCCCTTTTCTTTCACAATATCTTTGGTGACCTGATAAGCTTTTGAACCAGGCGCTTTCACTCTAATCCAGTCAGGTTTGCGCAAAGGAACACTATCGGGACGATTTTGCTTTTCTGGGTGGCGCGCCCGCTTGGTTGTTACATGCGCTTTTTTATTGTCAATTAATGTGACCATGGTCCTCTTTGTTCCTAAAAATGAAAGAAACGATCCCTTTATATAGGGTTTTATCCCAAAAAATTAAGTGTAAAGACTATATTTGCAAACGTTTAACTTTAACTATGGCTTATAATTTGGCTCGTCAAGTTTATGAAGTATCCTATAAATACATCAAGCTTGTGCCTTTGGAGACCTCATGCTGCCCCTTGAAAC
>JANQQH010000507.1 GCA_028285025.1 Hyphomicrobiaceae bacterium
TCAAATCCGTAATCTGGCTACCAATGTGCATGTGCACGCCATTGGCTGCAATGCCCTCTAGGTTGGCAGCCGCGGCGTAAATCTCGCGTGCATGTTCAAACGCAATACCAAATTTGTTTTCAGCCTTGCCAGTGGCGATTTTGGCATGGGTTTTCGCGTCAACATCAGGATTAATACGAATGGCCACATGAGCAGTTTTGCCAAGGCCAGAGGCAACCTCACTCAAGGCATGCAGTTCTGGTTCAGACTCAACATTGAAACTTAAGATGTTGGCTTGCAAAGCTGCTGCCATTTCTTGTTTGGTTTTGCCAACACCAGCAAAGCAAATTTTTTCTGGTGGCACACCAGCCGCCAATGCGCGCAACATTTCCCCTTCAGAGACCACATCCATACCCGCGCCAAGCTTGGCCAGTGTTTTAATGACAGCCTGGTTTGAATTGGCTTTCAAAGCGTAACAGATCAAGTGATCAAACCCATCCAAGGCGTGATCAAAGACTGTGTAGTGACGCTCAAGCGTGGCAGATGAATAGCAATAAAAGGGCGTGCCAACTTGGGCTGCGATGGTTTGCAAAGAAACATCTTCAGCATGAAGCACGCCGTTCTTGTAAGTAAAATGATGCATAGATGAAACGCTCTTAATTGAGCAGCTTATCAAGAATAAAGCCTCGGTGCGGTTTTTCTTCTTCTTTCACAGCGCCTTCGCCTTCAATGATTTGGGCTTCAGGGGGAGGCTCCAATGGTCCACGCACACCGCAGCCTGAGATGAGTAAAGACAAACCCATTATGGTTAACAATGCGATTGCTGAGCGCATGAATATTGATCCTTTGTTGAATTAGCCAATTTGGCTTGTATCTAAGGAAGAATTTACCCTGCTATGCCGGTTTTTTCCAGCGATTTTATCCATTTTTTGGCTATTTTTCTAACCTGTGTGGGGGCTGTGCCACCATAAGAGACCCGGCTTTTAACTGAATTTTCAACGGAAAGCACACTAAACACGTCTTTGGTGATTTTAGGCTCGATCGCTTGCATGTCGCTTAACGATAAGTCGTCAAGCGTGATATTTTGTGATTCGGCCTTAGCCACAATCGCACCTGTCACATGATGAGCTTGGCGAAACGGCATATTGAGCACTCTGACCAACCAATCAGCCAAATCTGTGGCTGTGGAAAAGCCCCCGCCAGCAGCTTGGTGCAATTTTTCTTCATTGGGCACCAGATCTTTGATCATGCCGGTCATGGCCGCCAAAGCCAGAGAGAAATTATCAAGCGCATCAAACGCCATTTCTTTGTCTTCTTGCATGTCTTTGGAATAGGCTAGAGGCAGACCTTTCATAACCGTTGCCAAGCCATTGAAAGCCCCAATGATGCGCCCAATTTTAGCGCGGATGAGTTCAGCGGCATCCGGATTGCGTTTTTGTGGCATGATGGATGAGCCGGTGGTGAACTTGTCTGACAGGGTCACGAAATTAAATTCAGCAGATGACCAGATCACAAGCTCTTCTGCCAAGCGAGACAGATGAATGGCGCTGATAGATGCAGTACTTAAAGCCTCCAACACAAAGTCCCTATCAGCAACGCTATCAAGTGAATTTGCTGTTGGCTTATCAAATCCTAATGCTTTTGCCGTGTGCGTGCGGTCAATGGGAAACGAAGTACCAGCAAGCGCAGCGGCGCCAAGCGGACATTCATTGAGCCGTTTCCTAGCATCCTGCAAGCGGGATTTATCTCGTGCGAGCATTTCAACATAGGCCAAGCAATGATGGCCAAAAGTAACCGGTTGAGCCGATTGCAAATGAGTGTAACCCGGCATGACGGTATCAGCAAAGCTTAAAGCTTTTTGCGCCAGCGCATATTGCAATTGGCTAATTTGCTCTGAAAGGTGATCAATTGTGTCGCGAATGTAAAGTTTAAAGTCTGTTGCCACCTGGTCATTGCGCGAGCGGGCAGTGTGCAGCCGGCCAGCAGCATCACCAATTTTTTCCTTTAAGCGGTTTTCAATATTCAGGTGGATGTCTTCTAGCTGGCGTGAAAATTTAAATTTCCCTGTATCTATTTCCTTGCGGATCTCTTCCAGTCCAGAGATAATTTTTTTCACATCCGTTTTGGTTAATATGCCTGTTTGGCCAAGCATGGAGGCATGAGCAATAGACCCATCAATATCTTGATTGAATAAACGCTGATCATAATCAATTGAGGCGTTGATCTCTTCCATAATAGCAGATGGGCCTGATTTGAACCGCCCCCCCCACATTTTATTTGTCATTGTTGCGCGCCTTCTTTATTGGTGTTGTTTGAATTTTTTAATCAAATCAAGGGTGATAAAAATGAACCGAATAGTGTTTGTTGCCATAATCGCTGCTGTTCTTGGCTTTGTAGCCGTATACGCGAGTTTGACCCTTCGTGGCAACGGCGAATTGGCTTCAGATAGCACAAATGAGACAAAATCCAAAAAATTGAGCGGCGAACGGCTCAGAGCCTACATTGCTCATAAAAGCCCAAAGGACTTGCCCTCGTTTGAGTTTACAGATGGAGATGGTAAAACCCGTACATTACAAGACTGGAAAGGCAAGGTTGTTGTACTCAATCTATGGGCGACCTGGTGCGCCCCATGCCGTGAAGAAATGCCCTCCTTAGATAATTTGAAAAAATATTTTAACCATGAGAATTTTGATGTTCTAGCTATTTCCATGGATAGAGGCGGGCTTGCCAAACCACGTAAATTTTATGAAGAAGAACGTTTGAAAAACTTAGAGCTTTATATCGACCCAACAACCAAGTTGATGTTTAAGTTAAAAACAGTAGGCTTGCCCGCCACCCTGGTGATTGACAAGGAAGGGCGCGAAATAGGCCGCCTAACTGGGCCCGCCCAATGGGATAGCAGCCGCGCGATAGAAATTATTAAGAAAGCTTTGACGAGCGGACAATGATTATCACTTGGTTGCAATCGTCAATCTAACGGGTCGGGACAGGAACTTCTTCTTGATAATCATAAAAACCCCGACCGGTTTTCTGACCCAGCCATCCTGCCTCGACATATTTAACCAATAACGGACAAGGACGGTATTTAGGATCTGCTAACCCCTCGTACAGTTTTTGCATAATGCTCAAACAGGTATCAAGACCAATAAAATCAGCCAGCTCCAGAGGCCCCATCGGGTGGTGGGCGCCGTAAGACATCGCAGTGTCGATGGCTTCCACAGTTCCAACACCCTCATACAAGGTGTAAATCGCTTCATTGATCATAGGAACCATAATGCGATGAACAATAAAGGCTGGAAAATCTTCTGATACGGAAGTGTGTTTTTCCAAAGAGCTAACAAAGGCTTTCGCCTGATGATAGGTTTCATCTTTTGTGGCAATGCCGCGAATAAGTTCAACCAATTCCATGACGGGAACCGGATTCATAAAATGCATACCAATAAATTTTTCCGGTCGATCAGTTTTAGCAGCAAGGCGGGTTATAGAAATGGTTGATGCATTGCTGGCAAGGATGGCATCAGCTTTTAAAATTGAACAAATTTCTTTATAAATGGCCTGTTTTATTTCTTCATCTTCACTCACAGCCTCAATAACAAGATCCGCATTTTTAAGACCATCATAATCAGTAGAGATCTTGATGCGTTCTAAGATGGCATTTTTGTCTTGATCAGACAGGACATCACGGCGCGATAGATTGCCGTTTATGGTGGCCAGTGCTTTTTGGATAATTTCGTCATTTTTATCAATGAGAATAACGGTATACCCAGCTTGCGCGGCAACCTGGGCGATACCACTGCCCATCGTGCCAGCACCGACAACCCCAATTTGTTTCATATCATGTTTTATATCACTATTGTCTTGCACAGCTTTTTACCTTCGCTAGCAAATGTCGGTTTCAACTAGAAAACTTCAAGAATATATGTATCTGATTACTTTAGATCACATATTTCTGCAAACTTTAAGCAAAAATGCGAAAAGAAATTAAGCAATAAACACTTAAAGTGCGGCTTCAAGTTCAGGTAAAGCTTCAAACAAATCTGCCACCAATCCATAATCCGCCACTTGGAAAATCGGAGCTTCTTCGTCTTTGTTAATAGCAACAATGACTTTTGAATCTTTCATGCCAGCAAGATGTTGAATTGCCCCTGAAATACCAACAGCAATGTAAAGCTCTGGGGCAACAACTTTACCTGTTTGACCCACTTGATAATCGTTTGGAACAAAGCCACTGTCAACTGCTGCCCGGCTGGCACCAACCGCAGCACCCAGTTTATCAGCAATTTTTTCAATCAGCGCAAAATTCTCGCCCGATCCCATGCCCCGCCCACCTGAAATAACAATACGCGCCGAAGTGAGCTCGGGTCGGTCTGAGACAGACAGTTCTTCTGAAACAAAGTGAGAAATACCAAGGCTCGCAGGGGGCTCAATCGAGCCAATTGAGGAACTATTGCCCCCTTCAGCGGCTTCAAATGCGGTGGTTCTCACTGTGATGATTTTTTTTGTGTCACTGGTTTGAACCGTTTGCACAGCGTTACCGGCATAAATGGGCCGCTCAAATGTATCAGCCGATTTGACAGCCGTGATGTCAGATAATTGGCCAACATCCAATTTAGCGGCAATGCGAGGCATAAAATTTTTGCCTGTTGTTGTCGCCGCTGTAATGGCCACATCGTAATCGGCCATGAGCGGGACGATTAACGCGCTCATTTCTTCAGCCAGTTGTTTTTCCAAATGAGGGGCTGAAGCAACAAGGACTTTGCGCACGCCCGCCAAGCTTGCCGCGGCCTGCGCCACTGCGTCACAATTTTGGCCTGCAACAAGAACATCTATGTCACCCCCAATGGCCTTGGCTGCGCTCAAAACTTTAGCTGTCGCAGGGTTTAAATTTGCGTTGTCATGATCTGCAATA
Organism: Hyphomicrobiaceae bacterium; assembly: GCA_028285025.1. GTDB lineage: Bacteria > Pseudomonadota > Alphaproteobacteria > Rhizobiales > HXMU1428-3 > HXMU1428-3. Next base: position 4,889 of record JANQQH010000507.1, read on the forward strand.
AGGAGAATGGACATAGGATTATAGCACTCCTGCTTCATTTTTTAATTTTTCAACCAGTTCTGCAACGGTTTCAACCTTAATGCCAGCGGTTCGCGCGGCCGGTTCTGATGTCGTTTGAACGGTATGCCGAAGTCCAGTATCGATACCAAGATCGGCCAAAGATTTTTCTTCAAGTGGTTTTTTCTTGGCTTTCATAATGTTTGGTAGCGAAGCATAACGAGGTTCGTTCAACCTTAAATCTGTGGTGATGACGGCTGGTAAGTTTAAGCCAACAGTTTGCAGGCCGCCATCAACTTCACGGGTGACAGTGGCTTTCCCCTCTTCCAGCTCTAATTGATAGGCAAAGGTGCCTTGGGGCCAATCGAGCAGGCTTGCAAGCATTTGGCCGGTTTGGTTGCAATCATCATCAATGGCTTGTTTGCCTAATAAGACCAGATTGGGTTGTTCTTCTTCAATAATGGATTTTAAGATTTTAGCAGCGCCCAAGGGTTCAACCACGTCATCTGTTGTGATTAAGATGGCCCGATCAGCCCCCATTGCAAGAGCGGTGCGCAATGTCTCTTGCGCCTTTTGAGGGCCAATAGAGACGGCAATAACTTCGTTAGCTTTGCCTGATTCTTTGAGTTTGACCGCTTCTTCAACCGCGATTTCATCAAATGGGTTCATCGACATTTTGACATTGGCCAGATCAACGCCAGAGCCATCTGGTTTGACGCGAACCTTAACATTATAATCGATCACTCGTTTAACAGATACCAGGATCTTCATGATGTGCTCCTTCATGCACGCATTTTAAAGAGGACTTTTGGTTTGTTGCAACCATTGCCCAAAAGGTTGGAAAGCTTTGCAAGGACCGTAAGGGCCTGCCATTTTACTGTCAATAAAAACTAAAAACTGCATGCAGTACTTAAGCCTAAAGTATTGACAAAAGACGAACATATGAGCCTACATTTTAGCTCCAATCTAACAGGGGAACGTTTTTCCGGCGCATAAACAAAATTAAAATGAGACCCGCAACAAATCCCCCAATATGGGCCCACCAAGCGGTGTTGTCTTGGGCCATATAAACAACTTGGTATATTTGGAATAAGAACCAGGCGATAATAGCCAAGCCTGCATTGACCGGTAAAGGGATGCGCCCGAGAACCAGAACCCAAACCTGGACTTTGGGGTGCAGTAATAAATACGCCGCAATAACCCCTGCCACAGCGCCAGAAGCGCCAATAAGGGGCACACCAGACAGAGGGCTCATAATAGAATGAACAAAGCCAGCAGCAACCCCGCATAATAAATAAAACACCAAAAAGCGAAAATGACCCATTGCATCTTCAATATTGTCACCAAAAACCCATAAAAACAGCATGTTGCCACCCAAATGGAATATGGAGCCGTGAAGGAACATATAGGTAATAAGCGACCATTTTTCAGGAACAGGGATAAAATCAAACGGCTCACCAGGAATGGCGGGGCCAACCAACCCTTCGGGTAAAAATTCACTTGGCACCAATGCAAAACTGGCCCAGGTGGCTTGGCTGGTTGGATAAACCAGACCAGATTGAAAAAGGAAAAACACGGCCACATTTACAATAATCAGTAAGATCGTGACGTACTGAAACTGAATATGCTCTATAGGGTTTTTGTCTTTAAGCGGAACAAACAATGAGCAAGCCCTTCCCGTCTTTAATCTGTATTATGCCGTTTTCTTTAAGATGAGTTAGTATAAAGGCGACACTGGCTGCTCACAAGAGGGTATCTATACCGTTTTTTCTCAAATAGTATGATTTTTTAAAGAGCTGATGAGCCGTTTTATCTAACTTCTGTTTTGCCCAGGTGTCCACAACACATCGCTTAAGCCTTTATCATTGACATAGCGGCTCATAACGAACAGATGATCAGATAGCCGGTTGATATATTGCATCGCTTGCTCAGAGACAATCTCGTTCTCCATTTCCCTTAAAGCAACCATCTGGCGCTCAGCACGCCGGCTAATGGTTCTGGCAACATGAAGGTGAGCGGCTGTTAAACTGCCCCCCGGCAAAACGAAAGAGCGCAGTGGGTTCAGGTCTTTGTTGAGCAAATCAATTTCTGTTTCCAAGCGAGTAACCTGGTGCTGAGTGATGCGCAAAGGCGTGTGTTCCGGTTCTGGCGCGCCAGGGATTTGCGGCGTTGAAAGGTCTGCGCCTAAATCGAACAGATCATTTTGAATGCGCACGATCATCGCTTGCAGATCGATGTCGTCTTCTGAGGTAGGGCTCTCTTGCTCAAGAGCATGCAAAACAAGCCCAAGGCTGGCATTGGTTTCATCGACGGTGCCATAGGCATCAATGCGGATGTTATTTTTTGCCACTCGGTCACCATTGGCAAGACCAGTTGTGCCCTTGTCACCGGTGCGCGTATAAATTTTATTGAGTTTGACCATAGGTTGCTATTTTGTGAAATAAGAGTTGTTTTAAAAGAAGTTATTAGAAATTTAGCCAGCGTAATAAACCGAAATCATTAATATACAAACAGCCGCAAATTGTAAAATGACACGCCAACGCATGAGTTTTTGACTTAAATTCGGGTTATCACCTTTTAGCATGTTCCAAAGTCCGAAACATAAAACGATAAAAACGAGAATGACAGCTATAGGAGATAAAAGCAGCGCAATATTGTCCATAAAGTTAGCCCCAGTTATTGTCTTGAAAGGTAAAGTTTAGTTGTTCAGCATAATTTTATCAATAAGCGCGGTGGGTAAAAACCGTTTGGCATAAGCTATAGCGTAAGTGGGTGTTGTAACATAGTATCTTCTCTTAGGAGAAGAGCTGGTTAAAGCGTGTTCCAATTTGCTCACCACCACATCTGGTCCCAATTTAAAGGTTTGTTTGCCGCCCTTTTCCATGGCTTTTATCCGAGATTTATAACTGTCTGAATGGACAGACCGCTCAATATCAATATTTTGGGTATAAGCTTTCAAGGCATTCTCGACAAAATTGGTGGCGATCGGGCCAGGCTCTATAATCGAAACATGAAGATTGGTACCACTTAATTCTAAACGTAAGGCGTCTGACAAAGCCTCCAGTGCATATTTCGAAGCGCAATAGGCGCCGCGATAACGAGCAGTGACGAACCCAAGAACACTAGAACATTGAATGATCCTGCCTTCATTATTGGCTCTCATAGCAGGTATGATTTGCCGCGTAAGGTCATGCCAACCAAAAAAGTTGGTCTCAAATTGTGCGCGCAAAACGTGGGTTGGAAGATCTTCCACGGCCCCTGGTTGGCCATATGCTCCATTGTTAAACAGGCCAAAAAGTTGGCCGTTTGTTTGCTCCAAAACTGTTTTGGCCGTCTGAGCAATTGATGCCGGGTCTGTATAATCAAGATAAAGAGCGTTAACGCCAAGTTCAGATGTGAGCATGTCAAGATCTTGGTGAGCGCGGGCAGTGGCAAAAACTTGCCACCCCTTTTGCGACAACCGTTGTGCCGCACATTTACCAATGCCCGAAGAGCAGCCAGTGATTAAAATTGATTTGGTCATGAGCTGTTTTTTTGAGCTGTTTATTTAAAGCGGGCAATTTCTGATTTGTCTGGTTTGAACAAAATCAATGTATCATCTTCAAATTTGTAGTGACTAACGGCTTCAAGGCCAGCAATGTAATCTTCCTCAATTTGCATTTTATTACCCACTCTGCAAATAAGTTGACTAACAGCAACACGATTGATTTTTATGGCTTGATTGGGTTTTAATTCATAAACTGCAGAATAAAGATTGCAAGTTGATTGCCCTTCAAGCTGACCATTATTAAATGTAATAAAACCAAGATGTTTGCCGTTGTGTTTTCCAACAGAAATAATTTTCCATTTTTTTTCAAATGTTGGGTCTTTGGCTAAGGCTGTACCAAGAACCCCCATTGCCAAAATAATGAGCAAATTCAACACAACAAACAAATTCCGTATTAGCATCCAAGACCTCGTGATCTGTGATTAAATAAGAGCCGACTGACCTTGAAGGTCAACAGAGCCTAAATTAAGTTAGCCAAATTTCAGGGTGAAAAAAAGTCTGAAAATTAAGTTTCTTTATTATTGGCGCTTATATTTGGGTTTTCAGACAAAAACCGCTGAATAACTATAACAACAAAGGCGACCAATCCAGGGCGCCACTCTTGCCAAACACTTATCGCCCTATCGATCAATATAAATTCAGACACATCAGAACAAGACCACTCATATGCTTTCAGGGCGGGGAAGAATTGAGTTTTTTTACCTAGCGTTTATTGACTTGTATGCAAATGTTCATAATTTATGGTTATCTCTGGCAAACGTTAGCTATAGCGCCTGTCAGTTTTTTGCCAACAGCTTCCGGTGTAAAATTTGTGGCAAGACTGGCTTGAGCCTCCAGCATAGAGCCGCGCAAAGCAGGGTCTTTAATCATTCTTTTTATGGCGTCAGCCAAAGCTTTAGGGTCTTCCAGCGGAACAATCAAAGCCTCTTTATCTTTTGTT
>JANQQH010000536.1 GCA_028285025.1 Hyphomicrobiaceae bacterium
GTCTCATCATTTTTGCTCCTGATTTAGCAATGATGAGCCAAAACCACTCCCTTAGGCAATCAAACAAATCTGTCCATTAGGTGATGACGGGGGACACCCGGGATGACTGTGGGTATTGATTGTTGGGTCAACGGGACGCCAACTAGCCTGTTAACGTCGTCCAAGCAGAATTTTAATAATAGAAGGCAGCAATCGGCCCATACCTGTTCCTAAAGAGCGCATGAGTGACCTGAAACACGCCTCACTGGCGGTTTGTCGTCTTGATGATCGCCGTGTTGATTTGCGCCGCGTTTTGGTGCGTCCACCGACAGGGGGGACGCGAAATTCACCATGGCGCACATATTCTGTGTCACGACGACCACTTACAGTACCGCCAGTTTGGGCGCGCCGCTCTTCCATTTCTTGTTTGCGTTTCTTTAAAATTTCATAAGCGCTTTCGCGATCAATTGACTTGTCATAGGTGCCAGAAATAGGGCTTTCACTGATCACATCTTTACGCTCTTCATCGCTTAAAGGGCCCAGCCGGGAAGAGGGGGGGCGAATAAGGGTGCGTTGGACGATAGAAGGGTGCCCTTTTTTCTCTAAGGTTGAGACCAAAGCCTCACCAACGCCTAATTCCATGATGACCCGTTCAGTATCAAGTTCTGGATTAGGGCGGAATGTACTGGCGGCTGCTTTGACGGCTTTTTGTTCACGCGGGGTAAAGGCGCGCAAAGCATGTTGGACCCGATTACCCAATTGACTAGAGACAGTATCAGGGACATCCAATGGGTTTTGGGTGACAAAATAAACACCAACACCTTTTGACCTGATAAGGCGTACCACTTGTTCTACTTTTTGCAAAAGTGCTTTTGGTGCTTCATCAAATAGCAAGTGTGCCTCATCAAAAAAGAACACAAGCTTAGGTTTCTGTGGATCACCGACTTCAGGTAATTCTTCAAAAAGTTCTGAGAGCATCCACAATAAAAATGTTGCGTAAAGGCGCGGGCTTTGCATGAGGGTTTCAGCGGCTAAGATGTTAATCATGCCGTGGCCGTCACGGGTGGTGCGCATGAAGTCACGAATATCAAGGGCTGGTTCGCCAAAGAAGTTTTCAGCCCCTTGTTCTTCTAACACTAAGAGCCGTCTTTGAATGGCACCAACGCTTGATTTTGAAACCGTGCCGTACTCTCCTGTTAGCTCACTTGCGCGTTCAGCAACATGGACCATCAGTTTGCGCAAATCTTTCATATCCAGGACTGGCATGTTCTCATCATCGGCCAAACGAAAGGCAATGTTGAGCACCCCTTCTTGGGTTTCATTGAGATCAAGCAGGCGAGAGAGTAAAATGGGGCCCATCTCTGTCACAGTGGTGCGAATGGGATGGCCTTTTTTGCCAAATAAGTCCCAGAAAATACAGGGAAATTTTTTATATTTGTAGTCATCAAACCCGATGGTTTTGGCCCGTTTTTCAAGGAAATCTTTTTCTACACCTGCAGCTGCAAGGCCAGACAAATCACCCTTTACGTCAGCACAAAAAACTGGCACGCCTTGGGCCGAGAAGCCTTCAGCCAAAATCTGCAAAGAAACCGTCTTACCTGTACCGGTTGCCCCTGCAATTAAGCCATGGCGGTTGGCAAGTTTTAAGGCAAGATATTCTTGCTTGGTGCTCTTGCCCAGATAGACGGCATTTTCTTGTGTCATTCTTTGTCTCCTTAAAAACAATTCGGTCTTTAAAGTTCGATTTGCATACAGGTTTACATAGCAATCGGTCATCACCAAGACGGTCCATTTAAATGGACCGATTAACCCACAAATAAAAATGTGACCACAGTCATGACATGGTCGGGGTTGATTTGCAAACACTTGATGATCACCACTGTGTAAACTGTCAAACCAGCGTTACATTTAAATTTGATCACAAGGAATTAACATTGGTGCTTGATTAATCACCCATATGATGTGTATTAAAGAAAGTGAGTGGTGTGCTTGTGTGCTTAAGCATGTGCAGATGATCTTTAATGCATTTTGTGAAACAGATCATTTTATGTTGGGCTTTGTTGTCACAACAAGACTTAGTTGTCGCACGAGATAGGTACGGTGCACTACCTGTGGTCATCAAGCGGATGATTTTTGTTAAGTCTAACTTGTCGTCGTTGAGATGTACGATTGTGGCTTGCAAAAAAGAGCGCAAGTGGTGATTACAACGAAGGTGATTTATGCGGCCAAGTGAACGACCTATGCTAAGTGGTCAGTTTAAAAAGAGGAGGCGTTGATTTTGATTTTTCAATCCTCTTTTTTCAAACGGTCGATGCACCATTTGAAACTGTTGAAGCGAGAGCATCAACATAGGTAAGAAAACTTGGGTTAGAATTTTTGGCTTTTTCATAAAAAAGCGGTGGAAGATGTGGCGGTATTAGGCATCCATAGCAAGTTTTAATCTTGTGCGCAGCTAATGATCACGTTTATCTTTTGCATTATGAATTCGAGCTCAACTTAATTTGTGAAGCAGATCTTCGTTTTTTGAAATTTTCAAAAAACAAGACAAGACATTAAGCAGGGAAAACCATAATGAGCAGTTACAAAATCGAAACCATCGAAGGTGTTGGTGCTAAATATGCTAAAATTTTACGGAAAAATAACATTGCTTCAACCAAAGCGTTGTTAACACGCGGGGCAACAAAAAAGGGCCGTAAAGAATTAGCGGCAGAGACTAAAATAGACGAGACGCTTATCCTAAAATGGTGCAACATGTGCGATCTTATGCGGGTCAAAGGCGTTGCTGAAGAATATTCAGAACTTCTTGAAGTTGCTGGTGTTGACACAGTCAAAGAGCTACGCAAAAGAAAGCCGGTAAACTTGCAAGCTGCAATGGCTGAAGCGAATGCAAAGCGCAAAAAGAAACTTGTTCGTCAAGTGCCAGGTTTGAAACAAGTTGAAAACTGGGTTAACAGTGCAAAAGCATTAGATCCAGTTATGAAGTACTAAAGTACTATTCTTTTAATGGCGGATTACAATTACTTAAGGGAAAAGGCAGTGCCGGCTTAGGGTGCTGCCTTTTTTCTTTTTTCATTAGCTCTTTTCCGGGCAATCTACTTGCATTAAACGGGGAGTATATTAAAAAAAAGATAGTTTGTGTTCCTGTCACTCACAACAAGAGAGTTTCATGTCGAAAGAACGGTTTCAGTTGCCGGAAAATCTAACTCAATCAACCAGGGATGCCTGGCGGGCTCAGATTGAAAAAGCCTTAGATGGACGAACTTTAGAACAAGGTTTGGGCTCAACAACTTATGATGGGATTGCGATTAAGCCGCTTTATGACAGGGAAGATAGACAAGACAAACAAGACAAGCCAATTTTGCTGAACAGAACTGGAAGTGAACGGGCTTGGCAAATTATTCAACTGATTGATATTCCTAATCTTGATTTGGCAAATACACAAATTAAGCGTGATTTAGAGGGCGGGGCCAACGCTTTATGGCTTTCAGTTGGTTCTGAAATTCCTTATGGCGCCGGCACTTTGCCTCTCACGTCTCAAGCTGATTTTTCGCGTCTGTTTGCACATGTTAATTTAGACGGTGTGAGCCTTTTTCTTTCCAATGGGTATGAAAACCTGACATGTGCGGGCGCGTTAATGAACTGTTTGGTTGACTTACCTGTTCGGCAAGAAACTGTCACTGGCTCTTTTGGTTTTGATCCTTTAAGTTTATTTGCTGCTCAAGGGGCTTATCGCGACCCGGAAGGTGAAGCCTTGTCCAATTGGATTGATGCGGCTTTTGCCATCCACTCTTCACCTGTAAAGATGAAAAGTTTCCTTGCTTCAGGCCAACTATGGCAACAGGCTGGTGCCAGTGAAGCTATGGAGCTGGCTTTTACTCTGGCCAGTGCGCTTTATTATGTGCGCAGCTTGGAGCACTCTGGCTTTTTAACACAAGACGCTTTTAATCAAGTGGATTTAAGCCTTGCGGTGACAGGCGATGTTTTTCTCTCTACTGCTAAATTGCGCGCCATGCGGATTTTATGGCAGAAAATTTGTGTTGCGGCTCAGCAAACAGCAGACACCAAGTTAATTGGTCAGATGTCATATTTGGATGTGGTTGAGCGGGACCCAGAGGCCAATATGTTGCGGGCAACGGCAGCAACTGTGGCCGCTGGCATTGGCAATGTGGATGGTTTGGTGTTGTTGCCATTTTCCAATGCGCATGGGGTTTCCAATGCATCTGCCCGGCGGTTGGCGAGAAACACCCAAATTATTGCGCAAGAAGAGAGCCATATTGGCCTGGTGC
>JANQQH010000541.1 GCA_028285025.1 Hyphomicrobiaceae bacterium
GCTGGAGGGCCCACACCGTACAGACCTGATCGTTGGGCATGGCCCCAAAAGCATGCCGGCCAAGCTTTGTTCTACTGGCGAGCAAAAGGCCTTGCTAACCGGGCTTATTCTGGCCCATGCCCGGTTGGTGCATGATAAGGCGGGCGGCTTTGCGCCGTTGTTGTTATTGGATGAAATTGCGGCCCATTTTGACGCCAGCCGACGCCACGCTTTGTTTGATGAAATCTTGAAATTAAACTGCCAAGCCTGGATGACCGGCACAGACCCAGACGTGTTTGAATATTTTGGTGACAGAGCCCAAATTTTCACAATAAAAGGGGCTGAAATCGTCGCATAATATATTTGCTTATGCTATTCTCGCGCAAGCTTTATTTTCAACTCATAAGTCATTGAAAAAGCTTTATTTTTAATTGCTTTTTTTGGTGTTTTTTCGCTGGTTATTGGTTTATATTGGCAAGACAATAAATGTTAACAACAAGCCCTGTTTAAGGGGCTCTTTTTTTAAAGTGTTTTAGGGCTTTAAATCGTACTAGCGCATGTTGCTTTTTGATGAATTCACGAAACAAGCGCTAAATTTTTGTTTTCGCGTGTTGTTTTTCGCAAAACCGGTATCCACTTTTGCGCAACACGCTCTAGATTGAGGGTTTTTATGAGCAAGCAAGAAGATAATAATGACTATGGTGCTGATAGCATCAAGGTACTGAAAGGCCTTGATGCGGTTCGTAAGCGCCCTGGCATGTATATCGGTGATACAGACGATGGGTCTGGCTTGCATCATATGGTTTATGAGGTGGTTGATAACGCCATTGATGAGGCCCTGGCTGGCTATTGTGATACCGTCAATGTTATCTTAAACGCTGATGGCTCGGTAACGGTTAATGATAATGGGCGCGGCATTCCTGTGGCCATTCATGCTGATGAGGGGGTCTCTGCGGCAGAGGTGATTATGACCCAACTGCATGCAGGCGGTAAGTTTGACCAAAACTCTTATAAGGTCTCTGGTGGTTTGCACGGGGTTGGCGTTTCTGTGGTGAATGCGTTGTCGACCAAATTGGAGTTGACCATTTGGCGTGATGGCAAAGAGCACCAAATGAATTTTGCTGATGGCGTGGCGGTTGATGCGCTGCAA
>JANQQH010000542.1 GCA_028285025.1 Hyphomicrobiaceae bacterium
CAAATAGCCAATGCCTAACCGAGCCCGGCGATACATAGGCAGTTTGGTGACATCATACCCATCAATATGAATAAGGCCCTCATCAGCGCTAACAAGACCAGTAATCATGTAAAAAATGGTTGTTTTACCCGCCCCGTTAGGCCCTAACAGGCCAACAGATTCACCCCGGCGAACGGCAACACTGGCCTCTTTCACCACTTGGCGTTTGCCGTATGTTTTGCAAACCTTTTGCGCCGTTAACCAGCCGGTTTGGGGCAAAATGTGTGGTTTGGGCGGTGTTGTTGGCATGGGCGTGACCATTTGCCCTTGGCCTGTCTCAAGCGGAATAGCATTGTCCAAAGCCATATTATTGGGTGGTACATATTGGGGAGATAAATTGTGAGGGCCAGGCTCAAATCTTTGTTCGTGCTCTGCCCCTCCTGCATGCGCAGGGCGTGCAGAAAAAGGCAGTCCATTTGGTGATGGCATTTGCTCTTGGCGACCAGAGGAAGGCAAGCGATGGTGCAGAGCATCATCTTGTTTGTTTTTGCCAAATGGCCAGAACTTTTTCATAAAAACTCACTCACCTATTTTTCTCGTTTAAGGGGTAAATACCATAAACAGAAAAGGGGCTTATATTAAAAGGGCGGTTTCTTATTTTTTTGTGACTTTACATCCACTTTCATGCGCACGCGCCCTTTTTTGCGTTTGTTTATAAATTTACTTTGGCGGGTTTTTAAGTCAATGCGCAATTGGCCGCCATTAATAATATTGCTTCCTTGAGTTAGAACCACCTGGTCACCCAAGGTGATAATTTGTTTGATAACATCAAAATTGGCCCATTCACTGGTTGCTGATTGATCATCTTTGGTTGTGATCGCAACCTTGCCTTTGGCAATCATCCGCTTAACCTTGCCCCCGGTCCCCCCTTGCGGTGTGCCGCTATAAAAAACCTCCAAACTTTTGGAGCGCAGCTCAAAGTCCCCTTGCACAGCTTTCACATCGCCAGAAAAAATGGCAGTTTTGGTGATATCATTTACTTGCAATTGATCGGCCACAATATCAATAGGTTCATTGGAAGAAGCAGAAAAGCCGCCAAATTCATCCGTTAAGGATTGAGCCGATAAGCTGGCTGAGAAAAACAAAGAAAAAACGACACAGATAAACCCTGTACCGAAAGTAAGACGCTTAGGGTTTAAAGCACTTAGTCCTCTGTTAAAAAAGACCATTTTGCTTTGATTTATCATTGTTTCAGTTTCCAATATCAAAATAGCTCGAACCGCAAGAGTATGACGGATCACTTGTTTATCGAGATCGGTTTGCCAGGTGATTTGATAAGTTTCACCTTGACCTGATCGGTAAAAGTAATCAGCTTTTTGACCCCATCAATCCTTAGTTTGTTTGCGTGAATGGTGCTACCATTCATTTCTATAAATACCGGTTGTTTTGAGGTGATAATTTGTCCCTTAAACACAATATTAGCCGTTTTTAACCGTGCCTTCATACCATTTGCGCTCACAATATGAATATTGTCAAACAACTCTAATATTTCTGATTTGCTATCAAAATTTCCCCGATCAGCCTTTAATGTGATTTGACCATTTTGGGGATGGTCCAATTTTGCATCGATTTTCTGCAAATGAACAATATGAGGCGATCCAGATTTTTGTGAGGCAGTATCAGCAAGCACCAAATAAGAGCCTGATTTTTCATCATGACCTTCCAGGCGCGGGTTAATCATTTTAAGTTCATTTTTTGTCAGTTGAATGTCTTGGACGCTGGCTTTGAAATCTTTATGGTGTATTTCAAAATCACTTTTAAGAAAATAGACGCACACACAAAAAACAGCCAACACAGGAAACAGCCGCCGCAAAACCATAACAACGCGGCTATGATTTTGTGCTCGGTCAAAAGCGGCGCGCCGTCGCTGCGACAATTCATGATGATCAATCATGTCAGAGCCGGTTGAGGAAGGTGCTGGTAAGTGTTCCATTAAACTGTTTCGTTTCCACCAGTGAAGCTATCTATGACTTTAAGCTGAAACTATAAAACCAATATGATCATATTTGGGCTGCTCATAACAGCTTATCATATAAAAAGCGCGTGGCCCCAGATCCTCTTTAAAAGCGCCTCCTAATAAGAGGCATTTTATGAATGCGCAAAAATATCACTTTCAGGCCAACCGAGTAAATCAAGTTCTGCACGGGTTGGTAAAAAATCAAATGCTTTTTGGGCAATCTCCAGCCGTTGTTCACGAATGAGGCGCTGGGTTAATGTCTCGCGCAATTGATGAAGATACAAAACATCAGACGCAGCATAAGCTTGCTGCGCTTGGCTCAATCGCGAAGCCCCCCAATCAGAACTTTGTTGTTGTTTAGAAAGATCAATCTCTAACAGTTCACGGGTTAGATCTTTCAGGCCATGTTTGTCTGTATAGGTGCGCGTAAGCTTGGAGGCAATTTTGGTGCAAAACACAGGCGCCGCCCAAACGCCAAGCCAATGATAGATGGCAGCCAAATCAAAGCGGGCAAAATGATAAATTTTAATCAGGTCAGGTTTGGCGAGCAAAGTTTTTAGATTGGGCGCGTCATAATTGGTGCCATCAAATTGAACCAA
>JANQQH010000031.1 GCA_028285025.1 Hyphomicrobiaceae bacterium
CTTTATTTGGGTGCAAATTTATTGGATTTTGGAAAGCCCTTTGGCGGCAGGCGCCCAGCAGAGGCGCGAGATCCTTGCCAATCGAGCAGCTTGTCAACGCCGCAATTGCGCCCGGCACTGTCGATCCAGGTGAGGCCTTCTTTTTTGCTAAAGGTCTTCACATCTGACAAGCCGCCATCTTTGTATTTTTGTAGCCGCACACCTTTGCCGCGGGCCATTTCGTTCAGCTCTTTAAGTGGGAAAATCAGGAGTTTGCGGTTTTCACCAATCACGGCAACCATATCCCCGTCTATCACAGGGCAGGCAATGGCTTCATCAGGCTCTTTTACATTCAGCACTTGCTTGCCTTTGCGGGTGGTGGCGATCACTTCGTCTTCTGCCACAATAAAGCCGTTGCCCTCATGGCTGGCCACGAGGCGTTTGCGCCCTTCGCTATAAATAAAGCCTGTCACAATATCGCTTGAGGCTTCTAAATCGATCATGATGCGCACCGGTTCGCCGTGTCCGCGCCCGCCTGGTAGCTTATCAACGCCTAACGTGAAGAACTTGCCATTGGTGGCAAACAGCACCAGCTTGTCTGTGGTCATGGCTTTGACCGCAAATTTAAGTTTGTCACCAGCTTTAAAGCTGACCTTGGACAAATCATCTTGGTGGCCTTTAAGCGCGCGGACCCATCCCTTGTCTGACAAGACGATGGTAACAGGCTCTTTCTCTATCATGGCTTCATCAAGATCGATATCAATCTCAATAGCTTGCGTAAATTCAGAGCGGCGCTTGCCCATTTCGGTTTTCTTACCGAACTTGTCTCTGGTATCTCTGATTTCGCTGGCGATTTTTTTCCATTGCAGCTCATCAGATTTCAGCAGAGCTTTTAGTTCTTTTAATTCCTTGGAGAGATTTTTGTGCTCGGTCTTAATCTCCATTTCTTCCAATTTGCGCAAGGCACGCAAACGCATATTCAAAATGGCTTCAGCTTGCACATCTGAAAGCTTAAAGGTTTTCATCAGTTCCGCTTTGGGGTCATCCTCTTCGCGGACGATGCGGATCACTTCATCCAGGTTCAGGTAAGCGATGAGGTAACCATCCAGGATTTCTAAGCGATGCTCGATTTTTTCTTTGCGGAATTCAGAGCGGCGTACAAGCACTTCTTTTCTGTGCGCCAACCATTCATTGAGCACGCCTTTCAGGCCAAGAACGTTGGGGATTTGGCCCTTGGAGAGCACGTTCATATTGAGCGAGACCCGGGTTTCCAAATCTGTGGTTTTGAACAGGGTTTCCATAAGCAAGATAGGATCAACGGCTTTGCTCTTTGGTTCCAGCACCAGGCGGATGTCTTCTGCGCTTTCATCGCGAATGTCATTGAGTAATGGCAATTTGCGCAATTGCATGAGTTCGGCGATTTTCTCTATAAGGCGGGATTTTTGCACTTGATAAGGGATCTCGGTCACCACGATTTGATAATTGCCGCGGCCAAGCTCTTCGCGCTCCCATTTGGCGCGCACACGAAAGCCGCCGCGCCCGGTCTCATAGGCTTCGATGATTTGCTCGGCAGGCTCAATGATTAGGCCGCCGGTTGGCAAATCAGGTCCGGGAACGAATTCAACCAGCTTTTTAGTGGACGCGTTGGGGAATTTAATCAAGTGTAATGCGGCATTGCATAACTCTTCCACATTATGCGGCGGGATATTGGTTGCCATACCGACCGCAATGCCAGAGGAGCCATTGGCAAGTAAATTGGGAAAGCTGGCGGGTAGAACAACCGGCTCGGTTTCCTGGCCGTCATAGGTTTCTCTGAAATCAACGGTGTTTTCTTTGATGCCGTCCAAGAGCGCCATGGCCATGTCGGTCATCTTGGCCTCTGTATAGCGCATGGCAGCAGCGTTATCGCCGTCAATGTTACCAAAATTGCCCTGACCTTCAACCAAGGTGTAGCGCACAGAAAAGGTTTGAGCCAGGCGCACCATGGCATCATAAATCGCCTGGTCACCATGGGGGTGGAATTTACCCATCACATCACCAACAACACGGGCGCACTTTTTATAGCCGCCTTCCGGGTCCAACCGGAGCTGCTGCATGGCGTATAACAACCGCCTGTGCACGGGCTTTAGCCCATCGCGCACATCAGGCAAAGCCCGGTGCATGATGGTGGATAAAGCATAAGATAAATAGCGTTCTTCTAAGGCGGTGCGAAGCTCGATGGTCTCTGGCTCGGCACCTGCCCCATTATTGTCGATTGTGTCGTTGCTCATGGCCCTTCAATTACACTGAATCGTGGTCTGGGGGCAAATTATTTTGTAAGAATTAAGGGTGTTTTACCCAAGGGGAATGGGCGTGGTTATGTCCTCTCAAACGATATCAGTTGCATTATAAAATCAGCGAGCTGATGGGGTTTTCACTTTACAAAGGAGCGTGTTTTATCCAATGTATGGATATAAAGATAGATTTTGAGGGAAGTGGTGCGTTATGAAAATCAGGTTATTTTTATCCGTGTTAAGCGTTTGTTTCTTGATATTCTCTCCTGCAAAAGCCTATGAGGGATTGGAAAAGGATTTTGCTAGTTGTACAAAAGGGAGTGGCAAAATTCCTAACACTCAGATTGTACAGGCTTGCACGCGTTTGATTAATAATGCCGCCAAACATAATTCGCTAACAGGGTCTTTTTTTGCTTTACGTGCCATTGCAAATACGGATCGGGCCAGTAACTGCCGTGATGCGCGCCAAGCCCTTAAATTACTTGAAAACCCTAAACTCATCAAACACGCTAAAACGCTTGAAAAAATGAATTGCCAATAAAACAGGTAAAGACAAGAACAGGATTGAGTTCATTTAAAAAAAATCAGTCAATCAATCTCAATCTTTCTTGTCCGGCTCTTTTTAAGCACCCCTCTTTTGGTCTTTCCATCTAGTCGTTTTTTGCGAGACGCGAGTGTTGGCCTGGTGGCAATCCGCCGTTTTGGAATGTGAGCGGCTTGACGTATAAACTTAAAAAGCCGGTTACGTGCCTCGCGTCGGTTCCTGTCTTGCGTGCGGTGACCATCGGCAAAAATAACGAATACCCCTTCTTTGGTGAGCCGGGTATCACCGCTATTGAGAATTTTTTCTCGAACGTGGTCAGGCAAACTTTCTGAATTTCTCACATCAAACCGAAGTTGCACCGCTGTTGCCACTTTATTGACATTCTGCCCGCCCGCGCCGCCAGAACGCACGAAGCTTTCGTGCAACTCGTAATCAAAAAGAGAAATTTTATCTGTGAGCTTGTACTTCATTTTTATAGATTAATCTGGTTTACTCATTTTTGTGGAAACGTTCACTTGTCATACTACGTCAAAACTTAAGCTGATGGAAAGCAAGAGACTTGGTCGTCTCTTAAGAACTGATAAAGGACTAAGGTAAAATGACGCGTTTTTTTCAAGCATTTATATTTGTTTTTATCATACTCTTTTCATTTAATGTGCCGGTAAAGGCAAAAGATTCCGATTGTTCAAACAAAACTGGCGACGCTGCTCTCAAAGCATGTGCAAAAATTTTGAAAACACAACTCTATCAAGGGAAAAAACTATCAGACCTACAACATTCGATCACCTATGATAATATCGGCATTGAATATATGAGGCGACGGCAATTTGAAAGGGCTATTGAAAATTTCAAACACGCTCTTGACATAAATCCTAACAATATAAAAGCCAATAATAATTTGGGATCTGCTTATACCAAGCTAGGCAAGAATGACCTGGCTCTTGAAAGTTACAACAAGGCGCTCAAAATTGCACCCAAATATGCTTTGGCGCTGAGCAATCGGGCAAGCATCTATCGCAAAAAAGGTGATCTTGGAAAAGCTTTAAAAGATTTAGACGAAGCTTTGATCATTGACCCGGATAGCCCCTATGATTATCTTCAGCGCGCGGCAATATATTTACAAACAAAGGACTATAAAAAAGCTGTTGCAGATTACAGTTCTGCTCTGGAACAACGACCACAATCATCTGATATCTATAACGATCGTGGTGTCGCTCATTATTATTTAGGTGACTATAAACAAGCTTTGCGTGATTTTTCTGAAGCATTGCGCATCAACCCAAATGACAAACAGACCTTGAACAATAAAAACGCTGCCCTCAAAAAACTTCAACAAAAGTAATGTCAATGGTGAGGTTTTAATGCTTGTAAGACGTATCGCAGCGATAAGATATGGTCACTTGCCTTGGTAATTTATTTGTTGATTTAATTGTGTGTCTTTTTGACACTATTATGATGCCTAGGGCACAGAAAAGAAACCGCAAAGAAATAACTGCCGAACAAAGCAACCATCATGATCGCTGCGGCGATGAAAGATTTTTTCCATCGCCGCAACGGTCGAACTCGTTTATTTCATTAGCTTTGAACTGACAGAGCTTTAACTATAACACCCAAATTATGTTCGAACATAGTCAGGTAACTCGTGGCTGGCCCGCCCTTAACAGACAACGCGTCAGAGAATAACCGTCCTCCAATTTTTAGTCCTGTTTCCTTTGAAATCTGTTCAACAAGTGCAGGGCTGGTAATATTCTCAACAAAAAGTCCGGCAACTTTCTCACGCTTAAGCTGATCGATCAATTTGGCAAGTTGTTGTGCTGATGGTTCAGCTTCCGTATCGATACCGACAGGCGCTAAGAACTTTAGTTGATATGCGTTGGCAAGATAGCCAAA
Organism: Hyphomicrobiaceae bacterium; assembly: GCA_028285025.1. Classification (GTDB taxonomy): domain Bacteria; phylum Pseudomonadota; class Alphaproteobacteria; order Rhizobiales; family HXMU1428-3; genus HXMU1428-3. The sequence continues at coordinate 4,687 of JANQQH010000031.1, forward strand.
TGCATCATGGGCGGTCACGATAGTGCGGTTATCTTTGGGAAGTGCGCTCAATTGTGCAATTGTGCTTTTATGAAGTTTTTCCAGCTTTGCGATATAGGCGGTAGCGTTTGCTTGGTAGGTTTTCGCATTTTTGGGATCAACTTCGCCCATAGCTTTGGCGATGTTACGAATGTAGATCACGCCATTTGGTAGGGCGTTCCAAGCATGTGGGTCGATTTCTCCATCAACCTTGAGCGGTGTGATCCCTTTCGTGGCAACAAATACTTTCGCTTTGGTGCCTGATGTCTCAATCAACGTCTTCGACCAGGTTTCAAACCCAAGGCCATTCACGAAAATGACGTTGGCTTGGGTAACCGCGCGGGCATCTTCGGCATTAGGGGTATAAACATGGGCATCGGCATCAGGACCTACGATTGTTGTGACCGAAGCATGATCGCCTGTCACCTGTTGCACCATATCACCAAGGACGGAAAAACTTGCGACAACTTTTAGCTTTTCGGCGTGTGCTGGCGCTATAAATACTGCCAACGATAGGGCGTAAACCGCCAAATATGAGAGAAGACGTTTCATTAACTTATATTCCTTTTCTGGTTGATTAGGACCGCGTTTACGGTCTTGTGTTTTTTCTGAGCAGATCTTTTAGGTCTGCGTAGAACTTGTGATGTCAGCCTGAAGCCTTGCGGACCAAACAGCAGGCTGAAAATGAATATCCCCCCCGCCACCAGAACGATCGCTGGCCCTGATGGTACCTTGGGTACATAGAATGAAACGATCAGTCCTGCCCATGAACTTGTCAGTGCCAATACAAATGTCAGCATGAGGTAAGAGGTGATGGTTGAGATCCAATAACGAGCGGCAGTCGCAGGTAAGATCATGAGACCAACTGCCATAAGTGTGCCAAGTGCCTTGAAGGCACCAATGAGATTTAAGACCACAAGAAACATGAACCAATGCCCGACGAGCCAGGGACGGGATGATTGGCTCTCATAGAAAACTGGGTCGATTGTTGATACAATCAATGGGCGAAGCATGATCGCAAATGAAATCAATGTTATGATTGCGGTTGCCCCGATAAGCAGTAAAGTGTCATTGCCGATGCCAAGGATGGAGCCGAATAGAAAGCTCTTTAAAGGCACTGCTGAGCCTGCCGCAGATAAGATGAAGATCCCAAGCGCAAGGGCTAGAAGGTACATAGAGG
>JANQQH010000038.1 GCA_028285025.1 Hyphomicrobiaceae bacterium
TGCATCGTGACATGTTCACGAATGCGATTATTGGACCCAATAATGAGTTTGCTGTTTTTCTCTGGATCTTGGAAATTTGCCACTTGCGGAATTTTGCCCAGAGAGGCAAAGGGGTAAATTTCACAATCATCACCGATTGTCGTTTGTCCGCAAATAACAATATGAGAATGAAGTTTTACATTATTACCAATAACCACATCTGGCCCAATCTGACAAAAGGGTCCAATTTCGACGTTTGCACCTATTTCTGCTTTTGGCGAAACTTCGGATAAATTATTAATCGTATTATTATCTAACATATGAACCTTATACATCCACGATTGTCGCACTAATTTCGGCTTCTGCGACACGGGCATCATTAACCTTTGCCTCTGCCGAGAACCGCCAAACACTCCCACGGTTTCTTATTTTTTGAACATGATAATGAACCTGATCACCAGGCAACACCGGTTTTCTAAAACGCGCCCGATCAATACCCATAAAATAAACCAACTGAGCTTCAGCTTTTTCTTTTAAATTGGCAACACATAACGCGCCCGCTGTTTGCGCCATCCCTTCAATCAGCAGCACACCTGGAAACACAGGATGTTCAGGAAAATGTCCTTGAAAAAAGTTTTCATTATAAGTGACATTTTTAATACCGATCGCGGAGTCATCACCATTCATATCAATAATGCGATCGACCAATAAAAAGGGATAGCGGTGAGGCAAATATTTCATGATATCGACAATATCTGCCGTTCCAAGCTCCTTTGTTACACTTTCATCCATAATTCTTTCGTCCTCATAACCAGTGCTGTCTCTTATCAGCCGTAAGTCTCTGAACCTTTATCGCGCTTTAAAAAAAATCAGTCTTGATTAAGGTCAGGTTTTTTTACTTTTTTCAAATTGGCATCACGTTTTTCAATCATTTTCTCAACCGCAATGATCTCTTTAAACCAAAGATCCATCGGTTTTGCTGGCGTGCCTCCATAACGTCCCTTAGCAGGTACACTCTTGTAAACATTACTAGAGGCCGCAATTTGCGCACCATCACCAATCTCAATATGGCCAGCAGCTCCAGCTTGCCCCCCCATCGCGACAAAATTACCAATCTTAGTGCTACCGGCAATACCAGTTTGCCCCGCAATGACAGTGTGGCAACCAATTACCACATTATGCGCTATTTGCACAAGATTATCTATTTTTGAGCCTTCACCAATGATAGTATCTTCCAGGCTACCACGATCAATCGCGCTATTGGCACCGATCTCAACATGATCTTGAATGATCACACGGCCTATTTGTGGCACTTTTGTGTGACCTTGCCCACTCATTATATAGCCAAATCCATCTTGTCCAACGCTGACCCCGGCATGAATCGTAACATGGTTACCAACCAATGCATGAGTGATCGTCGCATTGGGCCCAATCATACAGTCTCTGCCAATGTAGGTACGGTAACCTATCACACTGCCAGCGGCTATTCGGGTGCCTTTACCAACATGAACTTCTTTGCCAATGACCACACCAGGCTCTATGTCGACACCTTCTTCAATAACAGCACTTTCATCAATCATCGACGCATCGGAAAGAGCCGTTTGAGAACGATGGCTTCCCGGGTAAAACAACTCAACTGCTTTAACAAATTGCTGATGCGGTTTCTTACACACCAAAACAATCATTGAGGAAGGAGCCTTACTTTTAAAATTTTCTGTTGTTATGCAAACGGCTGCTTTTGAACTTTGAAATGTTTCTATCCCCTTGCGATCTTCAAAGAATGTGAGGTGACAAGAACCCGCTGATGAGATGCTTTTAACATCATCAATCATAAGCTCATCAAGTTCTTGGGTCTGACAGGAATCATCAATAACAACTTCTAAGGCTTGGCAAATTTGTTCTAATGAAAAAGGGCCTGCCTTTTGGAAAAATCCAGGATGTTCCATATCTTCACAAGTCCTTTTACAAATAACTTTGCCCCAAGCCGGCTTTATAACAGGCTTGAGGCAATAGGCATACTGTAAAAATTAAAATTTAGAATTTCGTTGAGGCACCAAAACGGAAGACTTCTTCATCATCAAAGGCAGCCTTTTCAATCACATGAGAAAAGTCCGCTCTGATCGGTCCAACCGGAGAATCCCACAACAAGCTAGCACCAACTGAAGCCCTTAACTTATCGTCATCAAGCACTTGCACACCATCAGCCGCCGCTGTCGCGGAAATATCAACATCATGTACGGAACCGGCATCAGCAAATATAGCTGCTGAAATCCCTGTATTTTCGGTAAGAAATGGAATTGGAAAACGCGCTTCAACTGTGGCTGCATAAAAGACTTTACCACCCAAAGCATCATTCGTTCTAGCATCACGCGGTCCCAGACCAGCTGTATCAAAACCACGAACGGTCTCACCACCTTTAAAGAAGTTATCTGTCAAACGGACATCATCACCGCCAGTACCAACAATATAACCACCAATCACACGACCAACCAATGTCACTTTGCTCCACAAAGGATAATACGCTCTAGCTTCAGCAATCGTGCGTAAATAATTCACATCACCACCAATACCAGCTAAGTCTTGCGACAGAGATACATAAAGCCCTTTATTTGGCTTAGAGCGATGATTACGGGTATCATAAGTGATCGAGTAGCCAACAGAGGAAATAATATCAACACCTTCCTGCTCTCTAATCGCAATAGAAGCATCATTATCCACTTCAAATAAATCATCACGAATAAAGGAATAGCGAACACCAGCACGCAGATCCTCAGCAATCGGAAAACCAAAACGAATACCACCACCAGTTCTACGGTTGCGATAACCAGATTCATCAGTTCGATCTATTTCCTTGTGAAAAACATCAAATCCAGCCGACAAATTCATGTCCAAAAATCTTGGTTCGGTAAAGGTCAAATCAATTTGTTGACGTTCAAAACTACCAGCAAATTTAAGACGTAAGAATTGACCATTACCTAACAAATTTCGCTCAGTAATCGAAACATCACCAATCAGCCCTTCAGAAGATGAAAAGCCAGCACCAAAGCCTAACTCACCAGTGTTTTTCTCAACCACAGTAACAGTCAAAACAACTCTATCGGGAGCGCCACCAGATTCACGGGAAATATCTACCTTTTCAAAAAAGCCCAATCGTTGCAATCTGCGCCGCGCATTACGCACAAGCAATCGGTTATAAGCGTCCCCCTCAACAATGCGGAATTCACGACGAATAACATGATCTTTGGTGCGCGTATTACCAAACACATCAATACGTTCAATATAAACTCTTGGGCCTTCTTCAATCACATAAGTAATGTTAATAACCCTGCTAATCGGGTCACGCTCAACTCGTGGGCGAACCCTGGCAAACGCATAGCCTTGCGCAGAAACAGCCAGCGTCAATGCCTCTATAGATTGGTCAATCTTTTGCGCGTTATAATCTGCCCCGGGCTTTGTCAAAACGCTAGACCCCAAACCATCCACATTAATGGCAGCTACAGTGGTTTCAACATCCACATTGCCAAACTTGTAAAGCTGACCTTCATCAACAGTAAAGGTAACAAAAAAGGCACTCCCTTCAGCATCAATATCAGCCACTGCACTCAATACACGAGCATCAGCATAACCATTTGTGAGGTAATAACGACGAACCAATTCACGATCAACGCTAAGACGATCAGGGTCATAAATATCATTGGATTTAAAGAAGCTTAAAAGCCCAGACTCACCGGTGGTGATCACATCTTTGAGTTGAGCATCAGAAAAAGCATTATTGCCAACAAAATTAATACTTTTCACTTTAGTGGCCTCACCTTCAACAATCTCATAGACCAGGTTGACCCGATTGTGAGGCAATTTAATAATTTTAGCTTCCACTTTGGCCGTGAAAATACCGCGCACTTGATAGAGATCTAAAATACGTTGAATATCAGATTGAACCCGCGCCCTTGTATATATTGAGCGCGTTTTTAATTGAACTTCTGTACTTAACGAGGCGTCATCAACTTCTTTATTCCCTTCAAAAGCGACTTGGTTAATAACCGGATTTTCCACCACTATAACAGTAACGGTACCGCCAGCTTTATCAATGCCAACATCACCAAACAACCCCGTACCAAACAAAGCTTGTAAAGATTCATCGACTTTAAAGGGGGAATAAACGTCTCCAACGCCAAAAGTTAAATAAGATTTGACTGTCTCAGGTTCAACACGCCGATTGCCCTGCACAACAATTGCCCGCACAACACCAGATTGCGCTTTGGCTTTATTTATGAGAAGACCAGAAAGATATTGTGAATTCAGCTCAGTTGTACCCGCACCACTTTTTACTGCAATTGTTGTTACTGTCTGGCCCAAAACAGACAATCCCATCACACCCAATGCAAGTGCCATCACTTTTATGGCTTGTCCGAAGACTTTTTTAACCATTTTGGCCTTACCTACTGATACCATAGCTAATTACGTGCCCCTTTAGCATGCCTCAGGCTTATAACAGCCCAATGTACAAAACCAATTAAGTACAAAACCAATTTAAAGTACAAAACCAATAAACCTCATTGGTTCACTACGACCCAAACCAGAGTCAAATGGCCAAAAGATGGCCCATATCCCCAGCCAACAAAAACTTTATACAATTCCTAAATGCACAAAGCCTCTGCACAATAAATTGATCTGACATTTTTATATTGTTTCAAACCATAAACCCAATATTATTTATTCAAATATTTAACGGATTTAAGCTCTCACTAAAACGCCTTTACGTACTTTTCCCAAAATTTAACGTCCCCAAAGCCCAATAACACCAGCATTAATGATCAAAATAGTAAATATTGACACATTAACCGCTACCGCTCGCCATTGCCCTTATAAAAGCTCATAATAAGGTTTACCTAAATGGCCATAACGTGCGGTCGTTAAAACATACCTTTGGCTAACTAGAACCTTACAGATTCATCACCCGAATGAAAAGAGCCTTTTAAGCAACATTTAACTTTATTTTTTGTCTTTGTATTAAGGTTTTAATAGACAAATTTTAGCCACAATTCCCGACACTTAGCCCCTTTAAAGCTAATTAAACCAACTAATGTCATTTTTGGTAGCAATAATCATTAATCCTAACAACAAAGCCAACCCGGCTCGAAAGCTATATTCCATAAATTTTTCGCTCGCTGGTTTCCCGCGCACTGCTTCAATCGCATAGAACATCAAATGCCCGCCGTCCAATAAGGGAATTGGAAAAAGATTAAACAAACCAATACTCACAGAGAGCAAACCTGCAATATAAAGAGTTGAAATCGCTCCCATTTCTGAAAATTGATTTACAATTTTACCAATCCCAATCGGCCCATTCAATTTATCTGTAGACTCCCGGCCAGTAAAAATTTTACCAATATAGCCAAGAGTGCTGGTTATAATAAATTTGGTTTGATCCAGGCTGGAATAAAAAGCACCAGGAAGCGTATAAGTTTTACTGGCCCAGGTTGAGCGATCATCAGATGGCGCAATACCAATTCGCCCCACTGAAATTTCTTTGCCAAAACCATTGTCCACCATCGCAACCCGTGGGGTCAGGGGAATAAGCAACGTTTCAGCACCGCGTTTAACGGTAAGTTTTAGCGGATCATGTGCGCTAAGAGAAACGATGCGAAAAATATCATTAAAAAAAGGCGTTTCATCCCCGTTAATATGAGTAATAACATCACCTTTTTGAATCCCAGCCTTTTCAGCGGCACTACCCTGTAAAACTTCTTTTACCAGGCCGGTTGGACCTTGTTCAGTATTGGTATATTTAATACCCGTGAAAATGAGTATGCCCAAAATAAAGCTGGCAATTGGCCCTGCAGCAACAACAAGCGCACGTTGCCATAAGGGTTTAAGATGAAAACTACCTGCTTTTTCTTGCTCAGATAAGCGCTCCAAAGCTTCTCTATCAGGCGTGCTGGCAGCGCTAGCATCATCTTTAAATTTGACATACCCCCCAAGAGGGATCCAACAAAACTTCCAACGGGTATTTTTGCGATCTGTGAAGCCAAATAATTCCTGTCCAAAACCAATCGAAAAAGCCTCAACATCAACGCCGCACCAACGCGCAACAAGAAAATGGCCCAACTCATGAAAAAACACCACCAATGTCAGTACAAATAAAATTGGCAACACCCAACTCATCATAACACTCGGCAAACTGGTGAAGAAATTTGTTAATAATTCCATAGGGTTTGAGATCCTTTGTTTCTCTATAAAGACTGGAAGGTGTTGACTATAAACTCTATTTCTATACCCGTAATTTGAGCATTTCTAAAGCCAAATAACGAGCTCTTTCATCGATTTGCAAAATATCGTTAAGCTCCATGGGGTTGAAGTTAGCAAGATGACTTTCCATTTTCTCCATAACCTGTTCAATTATTTCAACTATTGCAGTGAAAGATATTTTATCAGTCAAAAACGCCTCAACAGCAATTTCATTTGCCGCATTTAAAATGGGCCCTAATCTTTGCGTGTTATATAGGGTGTGATTGGCCAAAGCCAAGCATGAAAACCGTTCCATATCTGGTTTTTCAAATGTTAATTGCCCCATATCAGCCAAATCAACCGGCGCAACAGGGGTTTGTAAGCGCTGTGGCCACCCAAGACTATAAGAAATAGGAACGCGCATATCAGGTTCACTCATTTGTGCCAAGACAGAGCCATCTTTTAAACTCACCAGACAATGGATGATCGATTGAGGATGAATAACCATATCCAACTGATCAACCTCAAGTGCAAATAGATACTTGGCTTCAATTAACTCTAATCCCTTATTCATTAAGGTCGCAGAATCTATCGTAATTTTCGCGCCCATTTCCCAATTGGGATGCTTCAAAGCCTGCGCCTTGGTTACATATTGCAGCTCTTGTTCACTTAAATTGCGAAAAGGACCACCAGATGCTGTTAAGGTAAGTTTTTGAATATTTTCAGGTTGTTCTGCGGCCAAACACTGGTACGCACCGCAATGCTCTGAATCAACGGGTATTAAAACTGTATTTAATTCTTTGACTGATTGCATAAACAACTTGCCAGCACTGACAAGACATTCCTTATTCGCAAGGGCCAGTGTCTTGCAAGCTTTAATAGCGTGTAACGTAGGCTCTAATCCAGCAACACCAACAATTGCCGCCATACAAATATCTGTTTGCATGCTGGCCGCTTCCAGCACAGCTTCTTTTCCAGCACCGCATTGAATGTCACACCCAGCCAAGCCTTCTTTTAAATCTTGATATTTATCTGCATCAGCCGTCGCAACAAATTGGGCCTTAAATTTTTTAGCTTGGTAGACCAACTGTGGTATATTTTGATTTCCGGTCAACGCCACCACTTGAAAGTGACTTGGGTTACGCTCAATCAAATCAAGCGTATTTTGCCCTATTGTGCCGGTGGCCCCTAAAATCGTAATTTTTTTGGGTTGTAAACCTTTGTTTTGCTCTTGCGGCATTCTGTTTTCCTGATTTACGCTGACCAAAAGAGCAAACCTTGTGCCGGGCTTTCATGTGAGCGCATCATAGCAATCAATGCGGCCCCCACCACTGCAAACACAACCGCGTCCAGCCGGTCTAAAATCCCGCCATGACCAGGAATTAAAGTACCAGAATCTTTCACCCCAAAATGGCGCTTAATCGCACTTTCAGCCAAATCGCCAACTTGAGAAATAGCAGACAGAATCAAGCCAATGATACCTAAAATAACCGGCTCAACATTTATAGAGATGGCAAACAAGGCCCCAATGATCAACCCTGCAAACAAACCACCAATGCTCCCCGACCAGGTTTTGCCAGGGGAAATTGCAGGGGCCAATTTCTTACCGCCAAAGTGACGACCCGCAAAATAGGCCGCGCTATCACTTCCCCAAACGACCAACAAAATAAACAGAACGGCATAAAAGCCATAAAGCGGATCATCTCTCAAATAAAG
>JANQQH010000081.1 GCA_028285025.1 Hyphomicrobiaceae bacterium
CTAAAGAATGGCTAGGATTAGCCGTTTATTGGCTGACAGGTCGTGTAAACACCCTTTATCCGGCTTCAAATCACCAAATTTAAGCATATTTTTAAACGGCGAATGATAACTTGCATTTTTGGCACAAATCCCCATATAAAGGGGGGAACAATGGTCAATCTTGTAAAGATAAAGAACGCTCAGCCCAAAAGTTAAGAACAGCTTTTGGCAAAAGGAAAGAGCGCTTCAACCAAGAGGATAGACTGCCCGCCACTCTAAAGTGGACAGTGAAGTTGAGAAAAGGGCGGCTTAAATAACACTTAAATAAAAAACAGAAATAAAAAACAGAGTACTTTTTTCTTTGAAACGTCTTCAAAAGAAAGAGCGCTAAACAAATTTAAGAGATTTTGCAATGCACGTAAACATGCTCAAAGCCAAATTACACCGCGCAACTGTTACTTTTTGCGATCTGGACTATGAAGGCTCCATCGCCATTGACCATGATTTGCTCGACACAGCTGGCATTCTTCCCTATGAACAAGTTGATATTTATAACATCACCAATGGCGAACGGCTCACAACCTATGCCATTCCAGCAGAACGCGGCTCAAAAACCTTTGGTGTAAACGGTGCTGCGGCCAGAAAAGCGGCCAAAGGCGATGAGATTATCGTATGTGCTTATTGCTCAATGCCAGCTGAAGAAGCACGCAACTATCACCCTTCAGTGGTTTTGTTGGACAAAGACAACAACGTCAAATCCCATCATTAAAGATGCGCGAGATCGTGCCTTAGCTTTTATAAGGCTAAGGTACGTTTCAGATAAGCTTGCTCTTACGTAAAAAAGAACTCATTCAATTTCCCAACTCATGGTCACAGCTACCTCAGGCTGCCGCTCACCTGCCTCAATGGGAACAACCGCTGCCTCTGCCACAATCGTGCGCATTTTATCACTTTGCGCCGCAAAGCCATTTTCAGCCGTACCCATAGCCAGTTCCCCTAACGTTAAAAACAAAGCTAAAATAAAACAAAATAATGGCTTCATAATATCCCTCAAAATCACGGCAATAGGCCCTTGAAAAACACAGCATTTGAACAAGTTAAACTCTTATATTGCATCTAAGGACAGCTTCAGTTATAGCTTCCTCTCTCTAAGAATTCGCCGAAAGATTACGGCGCGATTAGGGCCAGTAGCTCAGTTGGTTAGAGCCGGCCGCTCATAACGGTCTGGTCGCAGGTTCGAGTCCTGCCTGGCCCACCATTTTCTTGTTTACCAATTTTTTACTTTCCAGCAAATTTCTGATCACACCAGCACAATTATGGTGATCCCATTATTCAAAACTGATGGAGATTAGACATGAAAAAAATGACAATTATTGCAGCATTAGGCTTCCTTGTAAGCTCGGTAAGTTTTGCTAATGCTGCTAACATCGTGGAAACTGCACAAAAGGCTGGAAAATTTAACACACTCATTGCGGCTGCAAAAGCAGCAGGACTTGCCGAAACTTTGGCAGAAGGAAAAAACCTTACAGTTTTTGCGCCAACAGATGAAGCCTTTGAAGCTCTTCCAGAAGGCACAGTTGAAAACCTACTAAAGCCTGAAAATAAAGATCAGTTGGTGGCTATTCTTTCCTATCACGTACTACCAAGAAAACTCATGTCTAACCAATTGCCAGGACGTACCATCCACGTCAAAACAGTGAAATCGGGTGGTGATAAAATGTTGTCTGTCGAAAAATCTGGCTCAGGAGTAACAGTTGATAAATCAAACGTGGTGTCTGCTGATATTCGTGCAAGTAATGGCATCATCCACATAATCGATAAAGTGTTAATACCTGAAATGTAAAAACATCAATTATTGGATAGGACAAGTTTTATTACTCCTCAATACCCCGTGCCCTCCAAAATAAAACTTGTTCTTAACCGAACCACTGCATTCCCACATATGCAGTGGTTCTTTTTAACCATTTAGCATATGAAATCTTAATATTTACAAACAAACCTGGAGATTAGTTTTGCGATGTGATCTACTAAACAGTGTTGGTGGAAGATTTTCTATGAAGATATTATTGATCGAAGATGACCTGCAGCTACAAGAATTTATAGCCAATGGCTTGAAAGAAACAGGGCATGTGGTTGATTGTACGGGCGATGGCAAAGATGGGCTATTTCTTGCCACAACAGAGACTTATGACGTTTTAATCGTCGATCGCATGCTCCCTTCCCTTGATGGCTTGACAATTTTAAAGACATTGCGCGGGGCTGAAAACAATGTACCTGTGCTTATCTTAAGTGCCTTAGGGGCCGTCGATGATCGTGTAAGTGGACTAAAAGCAGGCGGAGATGATTACTTGATCAAGCCGTTTGCATTCTCTGAATTACTAGCAAGAATAGAGGTGCTTTACCGGCGCAGCGCTCTGGATACAGGCAAACAAGAAACACAGTTGCGCTCAGGCCAACTTGAAATAGACCTGCTTGGCCGCCGCGTAAACGTGAATGGCAAAGAAGTATCACTTCAAACACGTGAATTTAATTTGCTTGAGTATCTAATGAAACATAAAGGCCAAGTGGTAACACGCACAATGTTGCTTGAGCATGTTTGGGATTATCACTTTGATCCACAAAGCAAAGTAATCGATGTACATATCTCCCGCCTCAGAAAAAAACTAGATGATCGAAACGGTGACATAATTAAAACAGTGCGCGGAGCGGGGTATATTATTGGTGGGCGTTAAAAGAAATTATTATTCAAGCTCAAGCTTTAAAATTGCCGCCCTGTTTACTGCCCTGCTTGGCGCTTCTGCCATATTATTTGGAATTTATCTTTTTGAATTTAGCCGTCAAACGCTTATCCAAGAAACAGAAGCGGCAATTGATATTGAAATTGAGCATATCTTAGAGGTTTTTGCCAATAAAGATCGGCAACAACGAATTGCCTATATCAAAAAACGCTCTGAAAATTCGGTCAACCCAATTTATTTTTATCAAGACAAACAGAACCGTACCTTGGCTGGCAACATGAAAATCTTGCCTGCAAACCTTAAATCGATCAGTGCAGGAACCTTGAGTTTTAAATTGGATGTGGGCGGCACACCAAAAGAGTTTGGCGCTAAAATCCATCCCTTTTCTGACGGGTCCCGTTTGCTAATTGCCAGAGACATAGATAAAATCAGCAAACGCAACAATACCTTAAAATGGTTTAGTATCCTTATCCTTGTGCTGATGTTAAGCGTGGTATTTGTTAGTTTTTTTATCAGTACTTTTGTTGTCAGGCGCATTAACATGATTGGGCAAACAGCCCAAAATATCATGGCAACAGGCGATTTGTCTCAGCGCATTTCAATTGACAACAATTGGGATGATCTCAGCAACCTGGCCCAAACCTTAAATGAGATGTTCGCACGCATTGAAGATCTGATGATCGGTATTCGAGATGTGAGTGATAACATTGCCCATGATTTAAGAACACCGCTTGCCAGGTTAAGAAGTCACCTTGAAGCAGCGATGCAAAAACCGCTTGACGATCAAGAGATTGATGCCTTGTTAAAAGAAACAGATGAACTTTTGGGCATTTTCAATGCGTTGTTACGCATTTCTCATATCGAAAGGGCAAGTAAAAAATTTGAATTTCAACCCACTTTATTGAAAACCATTCTAGAAGATGTGGTTGCGCTTTACGAACCTTTAGCAGAAGAAAAAGCATTGACGATTAAGACACAATTGATGGACTTGCCCTCGATCAATGCCTCCAGCCATTTAATCTTTCAGATGACAGCCAATTTGCTTGATAACGCAATAAAATATTCCTCTAATTCAGCCAACATCACACTAGAGCTGTTTAGCAAAGATGATTACCAATTAATTCGTATAACAGATGAAGGCATCGGCATTGAAGCGAGCGAGCGGGAGAAAGTTTTTGATCGTTTTTATCGATCAGATAAAAGTCGGCATACGCAAGGAAACGGACTTGGTCTTAGTTTAGTAAAAGCAGCCCTCACGCTGCATAAAGGGGAAATAAAATTTAAGGACAATCAACCAGGCCTGATTGTAGAGCTTTATCTCCCATCAAAACAGGACCGCAAGGCTTAGGTAACCTTTTTGTAACCTTTGCTCAATCTCATAGTAATCTGAATGTCTCTAGGGTTGGCTAGAGAGGAAAATTGATATGCTGGAAGGGGTTATGAAATTAGCGATCATAGGTACAGGCATTTCTGGCATGGCAGCCGCCTACATTTTGAGCCGCGACCACGATGTAACGATATATGACAAAAATGATTATATCGGTGGTCATAGCCGTACTGTTGACATTGAAACCGATCAAGGCCGTGTCCCGGTTGATACAGGGTTTATCGTTTTCAATAAAC
>JANQQH010000088.1 GCA_028285025.1 Hyphomicrobiaceae bacterium
AAAGAAGCGGCCACCGCAGATGCAACGCCTGCGGCTAATAAAATGCGCCGTTCAGCTTGGGTAAAATCTGTCGCTCTGGAGATGAAGGAAGATAAGGTCGCGCCAAGATGCACCACGGGGCCTTCCCGACCAGCACTGGCGCCAAACCCAAGACTGATGGCAGAGATGAGCGCGCTCCAAAGACCGGTTTTTAAATCAATATGACTGCCTTTAATGGCTTTGGCTTCAATTACATCTGCAACGGCATGAGCGCGTTTGCCTGGCATAAAGTGATGTAGAATTTGGCCTACGATGATGCCGCCTATAACTGGGGCGAGAAAAAACACATAAGTTGGTGTTGTTTCATAAAGTGTGCCGATATGTTCGTTCATGGTGCCAAGCCAGGTCCATTGGATGGCGCCGATCGCTTTTCGGAACAATAGTGTTGCTGCCCCTATGCTAATCCCGATCATTAATGCAAGGGACCATAAAATGAATTGTTTGCTGGATATAAATTTTTTTATGTGAGGGGCAGTGCGGTCATAATAAAGTTCCGTGCTTGCTAATTTTATGTGACGCTTGCTAACACCTTGTAACCATTTTAAATATTTTTGAATTTGGTGTCCCCATTTGTGATATTTTGGTTGCTTTTGGTTTTCATTGACCTTCATTTGGGGGGCTTTCAGTTATATTCTTCAAATTTTTGACCGAGAATGGGGTTATTTTTTACTATAATTGGTGATTGCATGTTGCGTCATAATAAATTTGCTTAGAAAGGTTGTTTTTAAGCACCATATCACCTTAATTTTATTGCTCTATAGGGTCTTGTTTGATGATATGTTTTTCTGTGCGGCTTTAAGAGACAAATTTATAGGAAAGTTGGCGTTGAATAATTTTTTAACAACTATTGCAGTTATTTTGGTTTTCATTCTCTCAGCCGCATTTGTCGGGCCGCTGATGGTTAATTGGGATGATTATCGGCCAGCTTTTGAGCGTCATTTGTCACATGTTTTGGGCGCCAAAGTTGAGCTTGATGGTAGTTTGAATGTGCGGCTTTTGCCAACGCCTTATGTTCGGGTTGAAAATTTGCGCTTTGGTGAAAGTGGTATTCAGGGTCAGCCTATTCTTGGTGTAAAAGAGCTAACGCTTTGGGTGTCTGTTCCCCCTTTATTTAAAGGGGAAATTGAGGCTAGTCGTGTCAGCCTTGATGAACCAAATCTTGTTTTGCAATTTGATGAAACAGGCAGGCCAACCTTTTCAGCGGATCGTGCTAAAAATAAGGATAAGGTCCGTGTGCAAGAGACCTCTGTTTCCGGTTTTCAACTTACTCCTAATTTAATTTCTCTTAAAGATGTCCAAATCAAAAATGGGCGCTTGTTGCTACAAAGCAAAGCCAGGGAGCGAACTGCTTACGTGCGCCAGTTGCCGATTGAAACTGTGAATGGGGCCCTAACAGCTGTGACTTTGAATGGTCCGTTTTATTTTAATGGCACTTTTGAGAGTTGGGAGACTGAGTTGGGTGTGCGTTTGGCTGTGGGAGAATGGGAAAAGTCTTCTTTTCCCCTTCAAGCCAAATTTATGATGCCTGACTTTAAAGAGGTTTTGTTTACAGGCAAGCTTGCACAAGACAAGAAGGCTTGGCGTGCGTTAGGCCAGCTCAAAGCTGGGTTGGGGCAGATGGGGACCAAGGTTGGTTTGCAAACACAAAGTAAGCCATTGGGGCAAGCAAATGAAAAGGGCGCTAAAAATATTGAAAAGGGGGTAGGGCAAGAGGTTTTATTAACTTCCTCAGTTATTCTTTCTGCCCGCCGCGCTTTGTTTGATCAGATTGTGCTTCGCGGGGGAAGCTTGGCTAATCCGCAAACAATGCGCGGGAAGGCTCAGATTGATTGGAAAGATAATTTGAGCTTGCTAATGGATGTTGATGGGCAAGTTATCAATTTCAATGAAATTTTTTTTGGGTCACATTTAAAGCCTGGCAAAATAGCTAAACCTGTTTCACCGGCCAAGGCTGTGGGGAAGGTTAGTGATTTGTTGTTACGCCAAGCAGCTTTCTTTGATGAGATTGATGTGAAGAGCAAAATTGCCCAATTGATTGTGGGCAAGGGTGATGTGAGTGACTTTCGTTTGACAGTTAAAAGCGATGGGAACTCGATCAATATAAAAGAATTTTATGGGCGGTTGCCTGGCAGTGGTCGGCTTAATGTTAGTGGGGTATTTGATGCCAAGCAACCAAAACAATTTGAAGGCAAGCTTTATTTGCGAGGCTTGCAATTTGAACAATTTTTAAATTGGGCGGCCCCTGAGCTTTCCGTTCAAGATGAGACGATCAAAGGCAAATTTATGCTCTCTAGCGGTGTGAGTGTGAGCGAGACAGGCTTTGCTCTTTATGATGCCT